>NZ_JARXHW010000300.1:0-325 GCF_031127805.1 Thalassobacterium maritimum
CAAGCGCGTGCGTTGGAAGCACTACGTGAGCGTCTCGATGGGGATGGCCCTGTCGTGCGCTTGATTAAGCGCTACTTGAAAGCGGGCTACATCGAGCTCGGAAGCTATCACGCAACAGTTGAGGGGATGCCGCAAGGTGGCCCGCTTTCACCTCTACTATCAAACCTGGTGCTCGATGCACTAGACAAAGAGCTGGAGACGAGGGGACATCGTTTCGTCCGTTATGCGGACGACTTCGTCGTCCTGCTCAAAAGCGAACGTGCCGCACATCGTGTCTTCGCTAGCCTCTGTGAGTTCGTCGAGAACAAACTGGGGCTAGAGATCA
>NZ_JARXHW010000301.1:0-324 GCF_031127805.1 Thalassobacterium maritimum
TAGTTTCGTAGTCTTTGGACATTCTGCGGTATTTCGACAGCCATCCGAAGGTTCTCTCGACGATCCACCGCTTAGGCAGAACCTTGAAACCTCTGGTATCATCACTGCGGCGAACGATATCCAACTGGATCGGTCGCTTACGTTGAAGCTGCCTCACCCACTGGACGAGTTTACCTGCGTATCCACCATCAGCCCAAATGAGTTTGAGCCAACTGAAGCGATTGGTGAGAAGTTCAAGGAGCAACTTCGCGCCGTCGCGATCCTGAATGTTCGCTGGGTGAACCACGGCCAATAGGACTAGTCCAAGGCTGTCCACGAGTAGGT
>NZ_JARXHW010000302.1:0-323 GCF_031127805.1 Thalassobacterium maritimum
GCCGGTCACGCTCCTTAAGCGGTAAATCTGCCGCCTCTAACGCGTCCGACCATTTAGGGAATGATAATATGGTCATAAGTTCATACATGATCACCTGTTCACATGATTGCAAGAGTAAAAAATCTACGCAAAAAGCAAAGCAACACTGAGGGCCCAATAACCCCACGCGCGCGTGTTCGGAGACATTTTGTCCCACTGCCATCTCAGATGATTGCCCCCTCACTAGCAAAAAAAAAGACAAAAAACCACTCCTAGACAACGAGATACATATCGAACATCAATAAGCTTGAAACAGCTATACCTACCTCTATCGTAATGCAAAA
>NZ_JARXHW010000303.1:0-323 GCF_031127805.1 Thalassobacterium maritimum
TAGCCTGTAACGTTTCCATTCTAGCTGTTCAATCGGTTCAAAATTCAGCAAGTGCCAGCTTGACGTAGGTTCGGCTTAGCCGAAAACCGCTAATGTTCACTTATATACGCTTATACTGATTCTGTATCAGCTGACGTTGAGCCTGCGTATGAATGGATAAGCGTATATGAGTTCCTATAAGCGGTGCCCAGCTACGCTGGAAATGCAGAGCATTGGGACTTCAGCTCAGTTGATGATTTTGCCAGTTGATGGAATGAAATTTTTTTAGCCTGTAGTGTTTCCATTCTAGTTTTCAATCGGTTCAAAATTCACCAAGTGCCAGC
>NZ_JARXHW010000304.1:0-322 GCF_031127805.1 Thalassobacterium maritimum
CTTTATTTTCACTAATTTACGCTTATGATGAGGTTTCATTTTTCGTTTTTAGCGTCGGGTTAGATAAGCGGTCATTAGCGGTGATAAGCGGTTAAGAAATACGTCTGATTGGGTTTCGTTTTTAAATTTCATTCCCTGATCGATGAGGTGTATCACGCAGTGAGCGCAGCGAACGGAGTTGATACGACCGACTGGATATACCCCCGGGCTGTTCCAATGCGTTCAATCTGTCCTGTCGCATCAGTGTTCATTTCTTAGATTTAGTTTGATTGGTTCAGGATGGTTAGAATCTGGATTCTTTCAATCGTCTTATCTGGATTTT
>NZ_JARXHW010000305.1:0-322 GCF_031127805.1 Thalassobacterium maritimum
GGAATGTCAAAAAAGAAACAGATGAGCCAATCAGAGATGAAAACTTTCATGGAGCGTTTAAGAACGCGCCCGGAACTCTACGAGCAGTTCAGCCGAATCTTGGATTTATCCGATCCCCAGTCAGGCGGGAAAGGCTTGGACTTGAATCTGTTGGAAAGCTTTCTGAAGCCTGAAATACGTGAGACTGGCCGTGTTGCTGTCTCTGAGTTTGCAATACAAACGGAGGATAGGTGTGGCGATGCCGCCAAAGAAGCGCAGATGCAGCAACGCGAAAAAAAACTTTAAAATTTTACACGCTTTACGGAGTCGTCGAACTGAAAGA
>NZ_JARXHW010000306.1:0-320 GCF_031127805.1 Thalassobacterium maritimum
TTCATGCGAGCCAGCAGCTTTTGTCGAATCAAGTCCGCCTCCGCTCCCCCATCTCTTAATTCCCGCTCCATCACAGAAACAGAAGCGGTTTGATATAAGGAAGGCTTCGCATAGAGCACCCGATAGCGTCGCATCATTTCCGAGTCGGAGACCTGGGCTTCTGGACAGACACGAACCAGCACATGGAAGTGATTGTTCATCAAGCAATAAGTAAGCACTTCGATACCCGAAAAATCTGCGACCTGATGGATCATCTTTCGCAAGACCTCCATTTCTCTCAGTTTAAAAAGCGCCTGCCCATTCACAGTGCGGGACATACA
>NZ_JARXHW010000307.1:0-320 GCF_031127805.1 Thalassobacterium maritimum
TTCATGCGAGCCAGCAGCTTTTGTCGAATCAAGTCCGCCTCCGCTCCCCCATCTCTTAATTCCCGCTCCATCACAGAAACAGAAGCGGTTTGATACAAGGAAGGCTTCGCATAGAGCACCCGATAGCGTCGCATCAGTTCCGAATCGGAGACCTTAGCTTCCGGACAGACACGAACCAGCACATGGAAGTGATTGTTCATCAAGCAATAAGTAAGCACTTCGACGCCCGAAAAATCTGCGACCTGATGGATCATCTTTCGCAAGACCTCCATTTCTCTCAGTTTAAAAAGCGCCTGCCCATTCACAGTGCGGGACATACA
>NZ_JARXHW010000308.1:0-319 GCF_031127805.1 Thalassobacterium maritimum
AGATCGGTGAGCTGTGGCATGTAGTGAAGCGCGGAGCGCGAAACGGAATTGACCACCAGCGACTGGATGGACCCCCGACTGGCTAAAGGCCTCGATTCTTCCGCATCTCCTTTTTTATTTCCGCAAGTTCTAGCATCATCGCATGCAGGATTTGATTTCTTTCATTATTCCATTTTGAGATCTTCCGCCAAAAGTAGATGATCCCCCAGACGATGGCTCCAATGATGAGCAAATTCACTATTTGAGCCATGATGATAAAGAGGCTGAAATTGCTGAAAATAGTGTTTGATGTGCTTTCCATTTTTTATTCGTCCATCGT
>NZ_JARXHW010000309.1:0-317 GCF_031127805.1 Thalassobacterium maritimum
GCACAGCGAGTTGGAGCATCCTCATCAGGAAGATGTTTTGGTTCCAGATGTGAAGCCAACTCGGCGATCACCAAGTCGGAGCGGTTGCGTTTGAGTCGATTTTTTTGAGTAGTCATCCAACGCGAGTTGCTGGCGCAATGCTCACGAGCCGCGCCGAGGTAGTCACAAACGTGGTAAAAATCGAGCAATATACGATCCGCATTGAGCTCTGAGCGGGCTTGCTGCTCGATCCAGGTCGCTCCATCGCCGACAACGTGCACGAAGCTATCCTTACCTCGCCCAGATTCCTTAGTGCACTGCGCCCAGATACGACCGAT
>NZ_JARXHW010000030.1:0-64666 GCF_031127805.1 Thalassobacterium maritimum
CAGGCTCGGGTGTCCGTCACCCGGGCCTGTTTAGTCTCCATAAGATCAGAATGATTCAAAGCCTGATCTAGGAGAGATCGGCACATAGCATCTACGCGTGGTTTGGAGCTGCGAAGGAAAGCGTAGCCTCAAAACTCTGTTTTGGGGAGCGTACTGCTGGACTTCCCACTTCTCACTTCCTACTGGCCCGCAGGGCCTCCGGCCCCGGTTCAGAGAACCGAGGATACCTGTGGTTTAGAGCTGCGAAGGAATACGTAGCCTCAAAACTCTGTTTTGAGGAGCGTACTGCTGGACTTCCCACTTCTCACTTCCTACTTCCTACTGGCCCGCAGGGCCCCCGGCCCCGGTTCAAAGAACCGAGGATACCTGTGGTTTAGAGCTGCGAAGGAATACGTAGCCTCAAAACTCCGTTTTGGGGAGCGTCAGGTTCAGCGAAGCGAAGATACCGCGTGCTTTTTAGCGTGGGTATGATCTAATGCGGCTCGATTATGAAGGACCGGATTCCAGCTATCGTACTTAAATACACGCAGGCACGCGAAATTGCAGCGCAGGCTGTGTTGCAAAAGCTTTGGAGCGGGTATGGCTCGATTGTGCGCTATCGTTTGTTGGGCGCTGAGATTCCGAGCGTGATCGTGAAGCATGTGTCGCCGCCGACTGCGGCCGACCATCCGCGTGGTTGGAATACCGATATTTCACATCAGCGCAAGTTGCGCTCTTATGCAGTGGAAACGGCGTGGTATCGTGAGTATGCGAATCGCTGTGGCGCCGACTGCCGGGTGCCGCATTGTCTTGCTGTGGTCAATGAGGGGGATGAAGTTGCGATGGTGTTGGAAGATTTAGATGCGGTTGGCTTTCCTGTGCGTAAGCAGTCGGTCTCCGAATCAGAGTTGATCGCATGCTTGTCATGGTTGGCTCATTTTCATGCGAGCTTTTTAAGTGTATCGGGGGATGGACTGTGGGCCTGCGGTTGCTATTGGCACTTAGAAACACGTCCCGATGAGTTGAAAGTATTGGCTGACGAAGATCCAGCGCTCTGGGCTGCTGCGGAGGCAATCGATTTGAAGCTTAAGGCTAGTCCGTATCGGACGCTGGTGCATGGGGATGCCAAGCTGGCCAATTTCTGCTTTTCGCAGAATGGTGAATCCGTGGCTGCAGTCGATTTTCAGTATGTTGGAGCCGGTGTTGGTGTGCAGGATGTCGCTTATTTTCTGGGGAGTTGCTTGAGTGAGCAGGACTGTGCGCGTGCCGAGCAGGGGCTGTTAGATGTGTATTTTACGGCCTTGCGCGAGGCCATCTTGCTACGCGCAAGTGATCTTGATTTAGATGCGCTTGAAGCGAATTGGCGCGCGCTATATCCAGTGGCTTGGACCGACTTTCATCGTTTTCTGAAAGGCTGGAGTCCGGGGCATTGGAAAATTAATAGCTACAGCGAGCAGTTGGCTGCTTCGGTGTTGGCAGACATTGAAATGGAGGACAGATGCAATTAGATTCGCAGCAATTAAACACACTGGCAGACGTCGCTGGTGAGGCGGCCCGGCAGGCGGGGGCATTGATTCGCACTTTCACTGCTGGTGAGGTGGAGGTCTTTCGTAAAGAGGGGGGCGATAGTCTCGCATCTCAGGTTGTGACGGAAGTGGACGAGCGTAGTCAAGCGGTGATTCTTGAGCACTTGGAGTCCACGATTGTGAGCTACGATCTGGCCTTGTTGACAGAGGAGTTGACCGACGATGGCAGTCGCTTTGAGAAAGATTATTTTTGGTGTATCGATCCCTTGGATGGGACGCTCCCTTTTACGCAGGGAAAGCCCGGTTATGCGGTGGCGATTGCCTTAGTGCGCCGGGATGGAGTGCCGATGATTGGAGTGGTCTACGATCCTGTCCTGGATCGTTTATATCGTGCCGTTTCGGGGCAGGGCTTGCGCATCAATGGTCAAATCTATCAAGCGCCACTGGCGGTGAAACCCGCTGGTGCACGACTTAAGTTTTGTATGGACTGCACCTTTGAGACCGATCCGCGGCGTGAGGCTTTGAGCGCAGGCATGGAGGCTCTCGCACAGCGAGCGGGCTATGCGGGGGCGGTGATCGAAATACACGGCGGGGCGGTGTGTAATGCCTGTTATGTGCTCGAGCATCCTCCGGCGGTCTACCTCAAAGAACCAAAGCCAGAATTGGGCGGAGGTTCTTTTTGGGATTTCGCGGCGACTGCTTGTATCTTTCAAGAGGCTGGCGCCTCTGTTAGTGATTACCACGGTGCCCGCTTAGAGCTGAATTCTGCGCAGCATACGTTTTTTAATCATTGCGGCGTGCGTTTTTGTTCAGGATCTTTTACTCTTTAATGGCCCTGTGGGTAGCAATCCGATAACTGCCATACAGCACTGCGGCGCTGCCTAGCAGTTCATAGAAACTGAAAGTTTCGTCGAGTAATAAGATGCTGAAGCCCGCTGTCGCAGCAGGCGTTAGCATTTGCAAGGCCGAGCCTTTGGCGACTGTGAGGTGGCGAAAGGCTTCGGTTAGACAGAGTTGAGCACTTACTACTGTGACGGCAGCAATCAATAGGATGCTCTGTGCCGTGCAGTCGGCGACGATTAAGTCGGTTCGCGAAAATCCGCCTGCGATTATGACAGTGAATACGCATTGAGCTGCAAAAATATTACTGGTGCTTTCGCTGTGCCGTAGGTGTCGAATTAAAACCACGCAGAATCCACCGGCGGCGGCTCCTGTCAGCGCGAGTAGATCGAAGGCTAATTTGGCTTCGCCAATCCCGTTTCCAGATAAGACTGCCACCATGCCGACGATTGTTAGGCCAATATAAAAGAAATAGCTGCGATAGAGCTGTTCTTTTAATAAGACTGCGGCAAAGATCGCACCGAAGAGCGGCCATACGCCCGCAATGATTCCCGCGCGTCCGGCCCCAAGCTCCATGATACAGAAGTAGTAAACGGGAATCGTGAGTCCGCCAACAAGTCCGCGGATGAAAAGGAGCTTGCGTGTGAAAATGTGGTGCAGGCTGAGTGTGCCGGTGCGTTTTTGCATGGCAAAGACGACTGCCAGACCCACAATTCCGCGATAAGTAGCTGCAACCCAGCCGTCGATGCCATGTGCTGTGTGGGCATAGCTCAGCAATAGCGATGTGGCCGCAAAGAGTGTGACTGAGCTTAACATCAGTAGGATGCCTCGACGCTCGGAGGGTGGGAGGTCTATTCTTTTCATTTTTCGATGAGTGGATGGAAGACATGCTCCAGTGGAACTCCTCGAAGACGATAGACCGTTCTATGCAAATTCGGAGACCACTGAAAGCGGGTCTCCGTGTAATCTGTGTTTCAGCTACAATTGACCCGTTTCGTGTGCTTTCACACGAATAATGACGAGCCAAGTTAGTTGATTAATTTGCATAAGAGATTTGGAAGATGAAAAAAGGTCGCTGGATGGCAAGCATTGAATTGGAGGGCAGAGAGTCTCGATGCGTGGGGGAGTCAGAGCGTTAAGCTAAAACTTCGTTTGGGGGTGCATTGGAATTGCTCTTTGTGCTCTCATGGGGCTGACCCGTGTTCTACTTAATAGATACTGAATAACCTAAAGGAGACTGATTATGCCAAAATTAATGATTGAACGATCCACTGTGATTGAGGCCCCTTTGGATGCTGTCTATGCGCTGGTGCGTGATTTTAAACGTTGGCCGGAGTGGTCGCCTTGGTTGAGTGCGGAAAAAGAAGCGACGCTTTCTTTCGGGGAGGAGGGTCGTTCTTATGCCTGGAACGGTAAGATTGTGGGCAGTGGTGAGATGCGACTATTGGATGCGGTGGAGAATCAATCTTTGCAGATGCAACTGGATCTGTTGACGCCGTGGAGATCGCAGTCGCAGGTGCGTTTTGAATTCGAATCCCTGCTGAGCTTGTTTATCGTGAATTGCCTGCGCTCGAAGCCTATGCGGTGCAACACACGGGGGCGTATCGTCACTTGGGCAATGCCTGGTCGGCAGGCATGTTACGCGGCCGCCAGAAAGTGTTTAAGCAGAGTAAGAAAGTCTTTCCCTTCGAAGTGTATGTAACCGAGTTGGATTCGGTGCCAGAGCCTGAGATCGTAACTCAAGTGTATTTCCCCCGGGCTTAGACTCGTCCGCCGCCGCCGTTCGCCAGTCGCCAGTCGCCGTCCGCCGCCGCCAGTCGCTGCGAGTTCTGATCTAGTTGGCAGGCTGCAGAGAGCTGGCGGAGACGCTACGGTTCCAGAGTTCTTTGCCCTCCATACTCAGCACCCGCATGGTGAGCACGCGATCTTCTTCCGGACCGCTGAATTCTATCAAGGCGAAGTGGCGTTCGAAGGTGCTGCTGCCAGGTTGGCGGAAGAAGTTGAGCTCGTCTTCATTGTCGCCTGGGCGCGCAGTGAGCGGGCCAACTGTAAGATCGTAGAGATTGTAGCTGCTGGCATGTACGAGTCGAGTGAGTTCGCCGTAGCTTTTTCCGCCGCTGATGAAAAATAGGCCGGCGATACGTTCTTCGCGCAGCATTTGCAGGAATTCGGTGTGTTCGCTTTCGGCGTAGCTGAGATTGCTGCGGGAATCCGCGGGATTTAAGATCGGGGCACCTGCGATAATAAGCTTAAAGCTGGCTGTGCTTTGGATGAGTGCTTGACGCAGCCAGGCGATCTGTTCTTCACCCAAAATTTGCACGCGGGTGGATGCGTTCGGGGTGTCGTTGCGGTAGCTGCGCACATCGAGCATAAAGAAGTCCACGTCGGCGTAGCGGAATTGAGTGGCGACCCCATCGAGCTGGCTGACTTGAATGGGTCGAGGCCAGAAGGCTTTGAAGCTGCGCTCGGCGATGGGGCGGGTGGTGCTGCGTTGTCCACCGTGGGGGGCGCCAAAGTCGGCTTCGCCCCAAGTGGCGTAGTGTGGGATACTTTGCAGTAGTTGCTTGAGTTGTGGGAGTGCTCGGGCTTGAGCGAAACGCTTTAAGTAGCCGCTTTGAGTGGTCCAGTCACTGCGACGCAGGTGTGCAGTGTTGCCCGCCCAGACCATGAGTGCGGGCTTGCTGTCGGCAATGCTATTAAAGATATCATAGCCTGCGCCTAGGGTTTGATAGGGGGGCTCAAAGCCTTCTTCGACTGCGTAGTGAGCGCCAGCGACGGCAATTTTAAAGTCCGGTGGTGGGCTGCGGTCGAAGTAGTTGGCCGGGCTGTTGAAATGAGCGGGGCTTGTGACGAGTTCGCCGTTCAGCTCGACGCGGTAGCTGTAGTGAATACCAGGTTCGACTTGATCGAGTGTGACGACTGCGGTGTGCGCGAGTGTATTTCTAGTTTGAACCGGACTGCTCCATGTCAATTCGGCATCGTTGCCATTGGCGGCGTATGCGATCCGCACTACGGAGGGCTCGTCTGTCTGCAGCCATATCTTAGCTTCGCGCATGTCTAAATGGCTGAGCATGGGGCCATTGACCAGAGCGCCGTGGAGTGCAGAGCTGGCGAGACTGAGGATTAAGAGGCAAAGGGAAGAAATGCGGTGTATAGGCATGGGATCAGTTGAAATAGATACTGCCTACATTGGGCCTATTGACTGCACGAGGTCAAGAAACCTTAATCTTCGCGTAGCGAGCAAAATGTAGTGTGTTGACCACGCGAGCCATGAGTGGAGGCTGGGTCATCGGGGCGGTTTGAATGGCTTTGAATATATTGCCTAGCAAGAGTTCGCGTTCATCGGATTTCGGGAGGTATCGGTGGCGCACTTCGACGAGCTCCGGGCGTAGTTCCAGCCAGAGAGCCTTGATTTCGCTCACACGTGGGAAGCTAGCAAGACGATCGCAGAGTGCTTTGTTCGCGCGCAAGTTGGGGGATTGGTCCATTGCGATGCTAATTGCTTCGAGGCATTCGCGCTCTTCAGTGGCGAGGGTTTGCCAGCGGATACCACAGAGCTCGCAGCGTGCTTGCGAGAGTCGGCGGTGGAGCGCGCGTGGGCGAGTGCGCATCAGCAATGCGACCCAGCGCAAGGGCCAGTTTTCAAATTCGTAGGCGATGAAGGCGAAGCGGTTCTTGGGCGCCAGTAAGCGTAGCTTAGTGACTAGCGCTTCAGAGGATCGAATACTGCCCTGGTCGGGGGCATTTTCGAATAGGGCGCTGGCCAGCATATACTCGAAGTCGGAGACTCGCTCCGCATAGGGGAGATGCTGCCACAGTGCAGTGAATACTTGTTCCACACGAGCAAAGCGAGTGGTCACAGGTTCGCGCAAGCAGCCTCCGAAATAAACCAGTGAGAGGTCCAAATAATACGAAACAAGAGCGAGATAGGCCTCCGTGTCGCCCGCTTTTGCCAACTTGAGCTGAGCCCGGCTGGCTTTGCGTTCAGGTGTCGCGTGGGTCAGTCGGAAAAGGGTGCTTCGTAGGGAGCTCATGACACGTGTGAGTGTGCAGGTGGGTCGCTAGTAGTGAGTCGCTAGTGGTGGGGCGCTAGTAATGAGTCGCTAGTAATGAGTCGCTAGTAATGAGTCGCTAGTCTTGCTCACCCGGTCGCCGCTGGCACTCGTGCCGACAGTCGCCCATGACTCGAATCCATAGCTCGCGTAGGTCGAAGAGGCGGATGCGCGCCTCATGACAGAAGCCGTTGACGAAGGCCTCGTTGGGATGCGTGAGTTGGTTGAGCAGGTGTAAAGTTTGATTGAGTGCGCTGAGGCTGTTTTTTAGATGGCAAATGGACAGGCCGAAGTCCCCCAAATCCAAGGCTTGGATGGAGAGCAACACGTTCATTTCTGCCTGGTGTAAGCTATTGGCATAATCCCAGCAGAGCTTAGGCGATACCGCATACTCGCTGTGCACCATGAAGTGTTCCCAGCTTTGGTGCAGATAGCGATAAAGCGAGCGGGTGACGACAAATACCGGGTGGCGGTGCAGAGTGTAGGGGGCGCCACTTTGATCACTCATTTCGCTGTCTTCATCACGGTCGCTGTCTTCGCCGAAGCTGTTCAAGCCGTCTATGTCGTTGGAAGTGTCTGATGTGTCGTCCCCAGAGTCTTGCGCATGATCCATGAAACTTAACTCGTCGGTCATGGAGATGTCTTCAGCATCCCATCCCATCAAAGAGGCGACCTCGTCGAGATGGTTGGGTTTATCTTTTAAACTATTATAAATGCTGAGGAAGCGCGCAGTATCTCGGTCGGAACCTTTTAAATAGTTTCGCCACTGGGACTCGCTCCAGTATGGTTCACTGGAGAATTCTTCCCAGTCGCCTTCAGAATGGTCGAAATTTGGATCGCTCATAAGCTGCGGTTGTTCCGCATAGTGCTGGAATTTGTTGTTTTGCTTTTAAAAATCAACCCCCTTTTACGAATCTGAGCGCTTTTCATCACAGCTCCGCTACTGGCCACAAAGAAGCTGCTGTAAGTCAGCGGGTTCTAGAAATCCATTTGTATGCATTTTTTATGCTAAATGACTTTGCTATCCGAATACGATGCGTAAGACTTTCCTTATGCCTAAAAAGAAAACTGCGAAGAAAGCCGCCAATAATAAGAATCAAGCCTATCAAGCACCTGAATTTCTGGTCGACTTGTTGAATGCACGTTCCCCGACGGGGGCAGAGTATGAAGCGCAAGCTGTGGTCGACCAATATGTGGAGGATGAGGTCGATGCTTATCGTCGTGACACGATGGGGAATCGTTTTGCTACAGTGAATCCAGACGGTGATCCGAAGCTGTTGTTTGCGGGTCATATCGATGAGCTGGGGCTGATCATCACTTATATCAATGATCAGGGCTTTGTTTATTTCGACACCTTGGGCGGCCACGATAAATCGATGATCTCGGGGCGTCGTGTCTCTATTTTGACAAAGAACGGCATCGTCAAAGGCGTGACAGGGAAGCGCGCCATTCACTTGATGAGTGCTGAAGATCGCAAAAAGGTGCCTGAAACGCACGAGATCTGGATTGATCTCGGAGTGAAGGACAAGGCCGAAGCAGAAGGCTTGGTTCGCATTGGGGATACTGCTGTTTACGACCAAAGCTTTGAGCTGGTGCGTGGCAGTGTCGGCGTGGCACGTGCTTTTGATGATAAAGCGGGGGCTTATGCTGTGATGGAAGCTGTGCGCCGCTTGACCAAGGGCAAGTTGGACGCGCGTGTGACTGCAGCGGCCACCACACAGGAGGAAATTGGCACCCGCGGGGCGATGACTGCTGCGTTCTCGGAAAATCCAGATTTCGCGATTGCGGTGGACGTTGGGCATGCGACGGATTCGCCGGATTGCGATCCACGTAAATATGGTAGCTTTAAGCAAGGGGGAGGCCCGATCATTTGCCGCGGACCGAACATCAACCCGGTCATTTTCGATCTCATCGTGCGAGCTGCGGAGAAGAATAAGATTCCATATCAGGTCGAAGCCGATCCTCGGCCTACTGGCACCGATGCGCGTGCGATTCAGGTCGCACAGGCTGGTATCGCCACCGGCTTGCTTTCGATCCCGCTGCGTTACATGCACACGCCCAGTGAAATGGTAGATCTCGAGGATATTGAGCATACCGTGCAGTTGCTGGTGGCTGTGGCGAAGTCGCTCAAAAAGGGGGACCGTGGCATTTGGTAACGAATGAGCTCCAAAAATCTTAAAATTATTGGCTGGAAGGAAACGGTTGATCTGCCGGACTGGGGGATCGAGTCGATCATTGCGAAAAGTGATACCGGCGCGCGTCGCTCGGCACTGGATGTCTGCAATGTCGTCGAGTTGCCAGACAATCAAATTCAGTTCGACATCGTGCTGGATCGTAAAGATCGCTCGCGCACCAAGACGGTGGTCGCGCCGATTGATCATCAGACGCATGTGCGCTCCAGTAATGGAGAGCAGCATGAGCGCTACTTTGTGCGCACTCGCTTAGTGGTGCACGGTCGAGAAAAGGAGGTGGAGTTTAGCCTCGTTTCGCGGGAGAGCATGGTCTGTCGCATCCTGCTCGGACGAAAAGCGCTGGAAGGCGATTTTCTAGTCGATTCTTCGCAAAAACACGTCACACGTCCACGCAGGAAAGTTCGCGATCTGGATGATCCACAAGTTATATGAATATTGCCATTCTCTCTCGGGGCCCTAAGCTCTACAGTACGAAGCGTTTACGTGAGGCTGCGCTTGCGCGTGGGCATCGCGTGCGTATTTTTGATACGCTCAAATTTGGCCTATATCTGCGACAGGGCGAGCCGGATGTGACTTATGCGGGCAAGCCGATCAGCCACTACGACGCGATCATTCCACGTATCGGGACCTCGGTGACTTTTTACGGCACCGCAGTGGTGCGGCAGTTCGAGCAAATGGGGACCTTTTGTCTGAACACTGCGGACTCTATTCTCGCTTCGCGGGACAAGCTTTCTTCAATGCAGGCCCTTAGTCGGCATGACATTGGGATCGCGGAGACTGCCTTTGTGCGCAATCAAAAGGACATCTTGCAGGCCATTCAAGAGATGGGGGGCGCGCCGGTAGTCATCAAGCTGCTTTCAGGCACTCAAGGCGTGGGCGTGATTTTGGCGGAGTCAAATAAGGTGGCCGAAGCGATTATTGAGACCCTCTCCAGTGTGCAGCAAAATGTGCTGGTGCAGAAATTCGTCTCCGAGTCCAAGGGGCGCGACATCCGCGCCTTCGTGGTGGGCGACCGTGTGGTGGGCGCGATGCGGCGCACCGCCGTGGGGCAAGAATTTCGCAGTAATGTCCACCGTGGCGGTAAGACGGAGCTGGTGAAACTGGACGAAGCTTACGAGCGCACCGCGGTGCGGGCGGCTCAGATACTCAACCTCAAAGTCGCTGGCGTAGATATGTTGGAAGGCAAAGATGGACCTGTGATCATGGAGGTTAATTCCTCGCCGGGGCTGGAAGGCATCGAGGGAGCCACTGGCTTGGACATCGCGGGCGAAATCATACAATTCACCGAGGAGCAGATTAAATTTGGTAACTTCAATATTCGAGAACGCCTGTCGTTGACTAAGGGGTATACTGTGACCGAATTCAATGTGGCGCCCAATGCGCCCATCGTTGGGCAGACCATTGAGTCGAGTGGTTTGCGCGAGCGTGACATCGTAGTGTTGCGCCTCTCTCGTGGGGGCGAGCAGATTGCCAATCCGCGCAAGGAACGCGAGATCTTGGAGGGCGATAGCTTGCTTTGCTATGGCAGTCAGATTGCTTTAAGTACCTTTTTGCCCGAGCGCCTAGCAAAAAAGAAGCGGCGTAAGCTTAAAAAGATGCCTGTAGAAAGTGAGGCTTCCTAAGATGCCAGGACCCCAGCCATTTTTGATCGCTGGTGAGCGCATCCGGCTAGGAGAATCTAAGGATGTGAGACTGGAGATTTCGGAAACTTACACCGGAGATAAAATCTGTATCCCGCTGCGTGTGATGCGGGCGATGGAGCCCGGGCCGACCATCTTTATAACGGCTGCGATACATGGTGATGAGGTTAATGGCACCGGAATTATCCACGACTTCTTATTTGGCCAAACGGTTGATTTGAAGCGAGGGACTTTAGTGCTGGCACCTGTCATCAATGTGTTCGGATTTGAGACCCATGAGCGCTACTTGCCCGATCGTCGTGATCTGAATCGCTCCTTTCCGGGCTCGAAAAACGGCAGCCTCGCCAGTCGGATCGCCAACACTTTGATGACGGAGCTGGTAGATAAATGCGATTATGGAATCGACCTCCATACTGCTGCGGCCCAACGGACGAATTTTCCCAACATTCGGGCGGATTTGACCGACCCTGCAGCGCGGCGCCTAGCTGAAGCTTTTGGCTGCGTCATGGTGGTGGACGGCAAAGGACCGCTTGGATCTTTTCGACGTGAATCAACCCGTCGGGGCTGTCCCACTATCATACTCGAAGCTGGAGAGCCCTGTAAGGTGGAGCCCAGTGTGTTGCAGATCGGAATACAAGGCATTCGCAATGTGTTATCGAGTCTCGGCATGATTGACGAGCCACAGGTCCGGCCACCATTTCTTGCCAAAGTGCGCAAGATGCAGTGGGTTCGGGCGACGGTGGGAGGCATTTTGAAGTTTCACGTCAGCCCCGGCGACTTTGTCGAAGCGGATCAAGCCGTGGCGACTAACTATAGTATCATGGGAGTTGAGCAGAACGTGCTGCGCTCTCCGAATCATGGTATCATCTTAGGCATGGCGACCATGCCTGCCGTTAAGCCAGGTGAACCGATTTGTAATGTGGCCACGCTGACTGCGCAACAATTGAAGCGTTACCGTGCGAAATTGGAGCAAGCTAAAGCTGATCCGCATGCTCAAGCCCAGAGCGATCTGGCCACTAGTATGGATGTGGTGGACGCGTCGCAGTCCGGTGCTTGATGATTGATTGTGCCTTATGTCATCGGAATCTGAGCCTATTCAATCAAGCTCACCGCAGCCTGCGATTGTGTGTCGCGAGCAGGGCGATTGTGACGATCTAGATCTTAAGCTTTCGCGGGCTTGGCTGCGAATTGCGATTGCTGGTGTGTTTGCCGGGCAGGGTATGGTTTTTTCGCTCGCACTGAATATGACGCCGCCTCCCTTCGGTTCGTTACCTTATTGGATTTTGCATGGCGGTTTGATTTTTTCATCGCTGGTGGTGATGGCTTTTCTTGGCGGGCCACTCTTTGCGTCCACTTGGGGGATGTTGCGAGGTCGCCGACTCTCGATTGAAGGCCTGTTTACGCTTAGCTTGTTGGGGGCCTTTGTCGGTTCGGTGGTGGGCTCAGTTACGGGGCAGGGCTCTGTCTATTATGAGGTGGTGGCGATTGTCATCGCGATTTACACCTTTGGGCGCATGTTGGGTGAGCGCTCACAGTCGCGTATGAAGTTGGAGAGTGCCCGCTTGCGGGAACGCTTTGAGCGGGCGGAAGTTTTGCAGTCATCGGGCGAGTGGATGTCGCAGGCCGTGGCTGAGGTGGCGGTAGGTGCCAGGGTGCGGGTTGAGCCTGGAGCGGCCTTTACTTTGGATGGTGTCATACGCAGTGGAGTGGGCTATGTGCAAGAGACCGCCCTAACTGGAGAGCCTTTGCCGGTGGTCAGACGGGTGGGGGATCGCGTCCGCGCGGGCACGTGGGCGGTCGACAGTCGTTTTGAGATGGAAGTAGAGCGAGGGGCGGGAGCGCGTGAGCTTGACGAGATTCTAGAGGCTGTGGAAGGGGCGGACGGGCAAGCATCCGATTTGCAGACTCAAGCGAATGCTTTAATTCGAGTGTTTTTACCCCTAGTGGTCAGTGTGAGCTTCGTGACTGCGCTCGTGTGGTATTTTTTAGGCAGCTGGGTGGATGCAGTGTTAAATAGTATGGCGGTGCTACTGGTGGCTTGCCCCTGTGCTCTGGGCTTGGCCACGCCGGTCGCAATCTCCCAGGGACTCTTTCGTTTGGCACAGCTTGGTTTGGTCACCCGTGATGGAGCCTTTATAGATGCGCTGGCACGTACTGAGCGGATTTTCTTCGATAAAACAGGCACCTTGAGCGAATCGACATTGCGGGTGACTGAAGTGTGGGTCGAGCCAGACCTGCCTTTGCCTCGGGCTGATTTGCTGGCGGCGATTCTGTTGGCGGAGTCGAGCTTGGCACATCCAGTGGCGCGTGCGCTGGTGCAGTATCTGCAGGCAAATGAGGGAGATGCTGCTTGCACGACCACACGGGGGCGCGCCGGACTGGTGGTCGAAGATCTTCATTTGCTGAGCGGACAGGGGGTCGCGTTTCGCCTGCAGGTGTCGCAGCATTTCTATTCATTACAAGTGGGGGAGGCGAGTTTACTGCCATCGGAGGCTGACAGGCTGCGAGTGGGCGCGCAATTGCACGAGTCGCAAGGTAAGCGAGTATATGTTTTAATAGAGGGAAGAGTCGCAGCTTGTTTTGTTTTACAGGAGCGATTGAGAGCAGGCGTGCCAGCAATCTGGCAGCGGCTGGATGATTTGGGGGTATATGCGAGTATTTTGACTGGAGATCCCTTTCCTGAAGTTGAATTGCCCAGTCATGTGTTGCTTGAAGCAGGTTTGAGTTCCTCGGATAAGGTCAAGCGCATCTCTGCCGCACGGGAGGCGGGGCAAACACCCTTGTTCGTGGGCGATGGAATTAATGATGCAGCTGCTATGACGCAAGCGAGCGGCTCCATTGCGATGCATTCGGGCACAGGTTTGGCCCGCTCGGTAGCCATGGCGCAATTGACTGCTGATCGAGTTGAAGTGATTCCAGCGGGTATTGGCTTGGCGCGTGATTTGCATAGACGCTTACGCGGGAATCTTATCTATGCGGCTGCCTATAATGCGGTGGGTATGCTGCTCGCTGCGCTGGGCCTATTGCATCCGATTGCTGCGGCTTTAATTATGCTAGTGTCGAGCTTTTGGGTGACTGCTCGCGCTCTTAAGCAACCTTCGTGCCAGTGAGAAATTGTAGCTGTGCTGTTACGATAGTGTCGCTTATGGCGACTATGCGGCCCACTTATTTAATACTAACTCTTGATAGAGCTGAATCTCAATACTTAGGCTCTGTTTTTAAGCCGCTGATTTACCTAAAGCCCTATTTTATGCGGGTTCGCGGGCAATTTGCCATCTTTGTTATTGAGACTGATACTCAGTCGCTATTGTGGCGATGTGAATAAGTTCCACTCTTTTGTCATCAATTGCAAAAAACGGTTGCCATGCCAATTAGGGGCACTTTTAACAGTGCTTTTTTACGACGCATGGACAGCGAACCTACCACTAACCGAAAAGGATTTCTAAAACGCGCAGGCCTGGCAATAGCTGGGGTCTTTGCCGTTTCGTCGATTGCGCGCACAAGTCGCAGTGATCGCAGTGATCAAACACAAACGGCCTCGCAGGGCATTTCAACGAGTGCATCCGCTAATATATCTGCGAGTGCACTGGCACGGGTTCGCACAGCTAAAGGTGCTGTTGCGCGCAAGGTATAATATAAGGGGCTCATAGCGGGCCCTCGATCAATATAAGGTTCACCGAATTTTACTAATTAAAAGCAATGGCGAATGTATTTCCTAAGTGGGTCAACACGATCCCTATCAAAGTAATTGTTGCAATTATCCTCACCGTGACCGCGGTCGTGTGTGGTGTGACGTATTATGCGACTCCTAAATACACCCGTGTGGGCTATGCACCGATTCAGCCGGTTGCATTCAGTCACGCGCTGCACGCAGGTCAGTTGGACATTGACTGTCGCTATTGCCATACTTTCGTGGATCGCTCAGAGCACTCCAATGTGCCGGCTGCCAATGTCTGTATGACATGTCACAGTATGGTGCGTAAGGACGATCCTATGCTGGCTCCTGTCAAAACGAGCTATGAGTCGGGCGAGCCGATTCCTTGGGTCCGTGTGCACAAGACACCTGATTACGTCTACTTCAATCACTCTGTGCACGTCAATCGTGGTGTGAGCTGCGTGGAGTGTCATGGTCGCGTGGATGAGATGGATGTCGTCACGCACAAAGAATCCTTCAGCATGAGCTTCTGCCTGGATTGCCACCGCAACCCAGAGGAGCATGTGCGCCCACCAGAAGAAGTGTATAACCTGGATTGGGAACGTCCCGACACTGAAGACTTTAAAAAGGAAGCTGTTGGTTTTGTTCACGACTGGAAAGTCAACCCACCGCAAAGCTGTTCTGGCTGCCACCGTTAATCGATTTTATTTGAGCTATGAATAACTCTGAATTTTCAGGTCCTCGCTATTGGAAAAGCCTCGACGATCTCGCAGAAACGCCCGCTTTTTCCGAGTGGGTGCAGCGTGAGTTCCCCGCAGGTGCCTCCGAGATGGAAGGCGTCAATCGCCGTCAATTTATGAAGGTTATGGCCGCATCGTTCGGCTTGGCTGGTCTCGGGATGGCGGGTTGCCGTCGTCCGGAGCAGAATATCCTTCCATATTCGAAGCAGCCAGAGAACTTGATTCCTGGTGTGCCCGTATACTATACATCTTCTCAGCCTGGCGCGCGTGATAATGTGCCAGTGATCGTGGAAACCCACACGGGGCGCCCGACTAAGATTGAAGGTAATCCTAGTTACAAGCCATACGGCGGAGCTACTTCGGTCTACACCCAGGCCAGCATCTTGGACCTGTATGATCCAGACCGTGCAACTAAAAGCAGTGTGAGCGATACTGCTGTGCGTGATCGCCTCGCAGCAATCAGCAAAGCACATGCCGCTGATGAAGGAAAAGGTTTGGTCTTCTTGGCCGAGCCGAGCACTTCTCCGAGCCGTGCGGCTCTGGTGGCGCAGATTAAGAAAAAATTCCCACAAGCGACTTGGACGGAATACACCGCGATCGATCAAAGCACGTCTGAGCAAGCAGCCAAAGCTGTATTCGGTAAGACGCTGCGTTCGATCCCTGAGTTCGACAAGGCCAAGCGTGTGCTTTCCTTGGATGCGGATTTCCTTTTGAATGCGGATGCTTCTATCGGTCTGGCTCGCGATTTCGTTAAGACTCGTAAGGTTAAAGACTCGAAGGATGCGACCAAGATGAGCCGCCTATATGCGGTTGAAAGCTCTTTGACTTCGACGGGCGCCATGGCGGATCACCGCCTGCGCTTGAGTAGTAGTCAAATGGGCGCTTTTATCGCACAACTTGCTGCAGCGATGGGTGTGAAACTTTCGGCCAGCGCTCAAAAGGCCGCTGCTACACTCAAGGTCGACAGCAAGTGGGTCGAGGAGTGTGCATCCGACCTTGCAGCCAATAAAGGCCATGCAATCGTCGTGGCGGGGGAGCATCTCTCCAAGTCGGCGCATGCAATCGTGATTGCCATCAACGAAATCTTGTCCGCTCCGGTCAAATATGTGGAAGTTGCAGATGCTGAAGCGGGCATTGCTGATGCAGTGGCTCGCCTCAATCAAGGCGATGTTGAAACACTTTTCATTCTTGGTGGTAACCCCGTTTATAATGCGCCCGTTGATCTCGACTGGGCCGCTGCGCAAGCAAAGGCCAGCGAGAGCATTTATTTCGGTAGCGATAAAAACGAGACTGCAAAAGCTGCAAAACTCGTGATTGCCGCTTCGCACTACCTCGAAAGCTGGGGCGATGGCCGCACTTTCGATGGCACACTCGTGCCCGTGCAGCCGATGATTGAGCCACTCTTCCCGACCTTCAGTGAGTTGGAAGTTTTGGCACGCCTCGCAGGCGCCCGCAAATACGATGCGTATTCCATCGTGCAAGACACGTTCAAGGCGCAGGGAGGCAGTGACTTTAACCGATTCCTCAGCGATGGTGTGCTCGATGGCAGTGCTTTCAAGCCCGTCAAGACGGGGGCTGCCGATCTTAGCGCAGCAGTACTGGCTGCTGACTTGGAAGCGCCTGAACTGAACGCGTCTAAGCTTGATGTTCGTTTTGCAGCGAGCTCGCATGCGGGAGATGGTCGCTATGCGAATAATGGCTGGATGATGGAATGTCCCGATCCTATGACCAAGTTGACTTGGGACAATGCGATCCTGATCAGCCCTCGTCTCGCTAAGGAATTGGAAGAGAAGGATGGAGTCCAAATTTTCCCAAGCAAAAAGCCCATGAATAAGGACAGTGAGTTCTTCGAGGGCGCAAAGGGCACACTGCAAACCAACAAAGCTACTTTCAAGCGCGGCAAGGAACAAGCTGTGGTCGCCGAGCTGACGCTGAACGGTCGCACCGTTAAGGGCCCGATTCACGTCGTGCCTGGTATGGCGAACTACACAGTCGTCTTGCCGCTCGGCCTCGGTCGCGAAACAGTCGGTCGTGTGGGGGCAGGTGTCGGTTTCAATGCTTACACTGTTCGCTCTTCGAACGCACTTGGAGTTGCGACTGGCGCTGCCTTGCAGCTGACTTCTGAAATCAGTCCACTGGCCAATACGCAAGAACACTGGTCGATGGAAGGCCGTGCGATCATCCGCGAGGGCAATGCTGATTATTATAAGAAGAATCCGGAATTTGCCAACAAGATGGGCGTCGAATCCCATGCTCCGGCCAATTACGGCAAGGATGCGGACAAGTCGCTACAAGAGAAGTCCACTAGTCAGTTCCGTGGTAACTCTGCGTATAAGCACCCCAGCTTCGCTGAGCCGGCACCCAATGTAAAGGTCTGGCAGGGCGAGGAAGCTCGTAAGCAATATCCCGATATTCAGCAGTGGGGCATGGCGATCGATTTGAACAGCTGCACCGGGTGCACCGCTTGTGTCGTGGCTTGTCAAAGCGAGAACAACGTGCCGATCGTCGGTAAGGATCAAGTTCTACGTGGCCGTGAAATGCACTGGATGCGTATTGACCGTTATTTCTCAGCGGAGAAATACGATCAGACTGAAGTGCCCGAAGATGTGCAGGTCTCGTTCATGAGCGTCATGTGCCAGCACTGTGAGAATGCACCTTGTGAGCAGGTTTGCCCTGTCAATGCTACCGTGCACGATACCCAAGGCCTCAATACCATGGCTTACAATCGTTGCGTCGGCACTCGCTACTGCGCAAATAACTGCCCGTATAAGGTGCGCCGCTTTAATTTCTTCGATTGGAACAAACGTCAGATCGGCGAAGTTTACAAGGGCCCATTAGGTCCTGTCGACGAGCCTGAATTGCAGAAGATGCAAAAGAATCCAAATGTCACTGTGCGCATGCGTGGTGTGATGGAGAAGTGCACCTACTGCACACAGCGTATCGAGTCTGCCAAGATCGAGCAGAAGCGCCTTGCAGGAGCGACCGGCAACATCAAGATTGCCGATGGCACAATCAAGACGGCTTGCCAACAAGTTTGCCCGACTGACGCCATCACTTTTGGTGATGTTTCCGATGCCAACTCTGAGGTGTCCAAAATCAAGGCGAGTGATCGTAATTACTCTGTCTTGGGCTACCTCAATGCACGCCCACGCACCACTTACTTGGCACGTTTGCGCAATCCAAATCCGAAGATGCCCGACGCTTACAAGAAGCCTTATGCCTATGCTCAATACGATGAGCGTTACGGCCACGGCAGCGGGGCTGCTCACGGTGACCACGACGCACACGCGGCTCCCAGCCACGATGCACACGGTGCAGCCGGCCACGACCACTCCTCTCATGAACATGAAGCCGCACCTGCCGCTCACTAAAATCTAACACTTGCGAACCGAATCAAATGGCTACGACTACTCAAGATAGTTCAATGGATGCTACACAGGCCGCTTTGTTGGCCAAAGTGCAGCCCGCTGAGCTCCAAGAACAGCCCCTCGTTACGAACAACCGTGACTTCAACTGGGTAACTGACAAGATTTGCCGCATCGTCGAAACAAAGACACCCACATGGTGGTGGATTTGTATGGCGGTTGCGCTCATGACTGCGTCCTTCACGGGCCTCGGCTTGCTTTGGCTCGTCAGCTCCGGTGTCGGAGTCTGGGGCTTGGCCAATCCGATCAACTGGGGCTGGGCGATTGTTAACTTCGTTTTCTGGATCGGTATCGGCCACGCCGGCACGCTGATCTCCGCGGTGCTTTGTTTGTTGAAACAAGGCTGGCGGACCTCGATTAATCGAGCGGCGGAAGCGATGACCATTTTCGCGGTGGTTTGTGCGGGTATTTTCCCGCTCTTCCACGTCGGTCGTGTTTGGTTCGGATGGTGGCTCTTCCCAATTCCTAATTCCAATGGTATCTGGCCTCAGTTCCGTTCGCCTCTGGAGTGGGACGTGTTTGCGGTCTCCACTTACGGCACCGTATCTGTGTTGTTCTGGTACATGGGAATGATTCCTGACTTGAGCGTACTGCGCGACCGTGCAGTGCAACGCCTCAAAAAGAACGCCTACGAAGGTGCGGGTGCGCTTGCCAAGGGCATGGATATCTTCCGCAAGAATTTCTATGCGATCTTCGCCATGGGCTGGCGCAATGCGGGTAACCACTGGCGCAATTATGAAATGGCCTACCTGATCCTGGCAGGTATCTCTACACCGCTCGTTCTTTCCGTGCACACCATCGTGTCCTTTGACTTCGCACTTGCAGTCTTGCCAGGCTGGCACACCACAATTTTCCCTCCATACTTCGTGGCGGGGGCGATTTTCTCCGGTTTCGGTATGGTGCTCACACTGATGCTCCCATTGCGCGCCCTCTACGGCATGCACGACTTGATCACACAACGTCACATCGACAATATGTGTAAGATCTGCTTGGGCACAGGTTCGATCGTCGGTTACGCCTATATCATGGAGTTCTTCATCGCATGGTATGGTGCCAATCCTTATGAGAGCTTCGCTTTCATCAATCGTGCCTTCGGTCAATACTGGTGGGCCTACGTCATGATGTTTAGCTGCAACGTGTTCACTCCACAGCTCTTCTGGTTCAAGAAAGTGCGTGAGAACTGGGCACTGGTTTGGATCATGTCCATCTTCATTAACGTCGGTATGTGGTTCGAACGTTTCGTGATTACCGTTACTTCGCTGGCCAATGACTTTATGCCTTCGAGCTGGGGTTACTACTCGCCAACAATGGTCGATATCCTGACCTTCTTTGGCACCTTCGGCCTCTTCAGCGTCCTCTTCCTTCTTTTCCTACGCTTCCTCCCACTCATGCCGATTGCGGAAGTTAAATTCGTAATGCCAGCCGCCGACCCACATGGTCACCACGGTGACGCGAAAGGAGACCATCACTAATGTCTGAATCATACGGAATCATCGCGAGCTTTCCCGATACACCAGCTTTCTTCCACGCGGCAGAAAAGGTGCGGGATGCCGGTTACAAAAAGTGGGACACGTACTCATCGTTCCCCGTTCACGGGATGCCAGCTGCACAAGGTCAGCCACGCTCTAAAGTGCCTGTCTTCACCTTTTGTGGTGGCGTCAGTGGTTTCACTTTGGGCATGACAATTGTGTGGTTCATGAATGCCTTTAATTATCCACTGATTGTGGGTGGCCAGCCATTCTTTAGCCCTGTCTTTCCATTCCCGATCATGTATGAGCTCACTATTTTGCTCTCAGCATTCGGCACATTGGGCGGCATGTTTATCACTAATTTGCTCCCGCAGCACTATAACCCACTCTTTAACAGTGAGAAGTTTCTGGAAGTTTCCGGAGACCGTCTCGTCATCGCGATCGAAGCTCGCGATGGTCAATACGATCCTGTCGCGACACGCCGTTTTCTCGAAGAAATCGGCGGCACCGACATTGAGGAGGTCTCAGCCTAGGACATCATCATGCGTATCTTCTTAGCCATTTATGTTTTTGCGATCATCGCAGCGGTATCGATTCTCGGTTTCCGCGGTTCGATCAGCACCAAGCCACCACTGGAGGTCTTTCCGGATATGGATCGCCAGGCACGTTATAAGCCACAGGCCGAAAATGATTTTTTTGCCGATGGGCGTAACGATCGTCAGGTGCCCGCTGGCACAGTCGCTCGTGGTGATTACTTCAACCAAGTCGAGGTGTTCTCCGAAGACTTCGAAGACCCACGCCTCGGTGATACGGTCTTCAACCAAGGCAAAAATGCCGACGGTTCTTTAGTTAAAAAGATTCCTGTGGAAGTTAGCTATGAGCTCATCCAACAGGGCAAAGAGAAGTATGATATCTTCTGTTCGAGCTGCCACGGCGCTGCGGGCGATGGTAATGGTGTGACCAAGCCTTATGGTGTGCTCGCAGCCAACTATCACGACGCACGTTTGCGCTCTGTCGAAGATGGTCACATTTTCGATGTTATCACTAATGGTAAGGGGCTTATGCTTCCTTTCAACGATCGTATTTCACCCGAAGAACGTTGGGCGATCGTCCTCTACGTTCGCGCTCTACAACTTTCGCAAAATGCGAATGCCGAAGAGCTGACCGCCGTTCAACGCACAGAGTTGGGATTATAATTATATGAGTTCGGATACAACTAACTCCAAGGGTAGTAACGTAGGGCTGATCGCTCTCGTCGTCGGCATCGTCGGCATCGTTATTGCACTATTCGGTTTCAAGCAGGGGTGGGACGACGGCGACGTGCGTCCTATCATGAGCTGGCTCATCGGCATTGGCTTCTGGCTGTCGATCGCCATTGGTATGCTTTTCTTGACGCAAATCTGGTATGTCTTCCATGCCCGCTGGCCTACGATCATTCGTCGTCAGTGTGAGCACGGCATGGCTGCATTCCCTTACTTGCTGGTCTTGTTCTTGCCACTTTTGGCGATTCCATTCTTCCACGAAAACCCAGGCTTGCTCTGGAAGTGGATGGACGGGCATAACGCCTTGCCAGGACATGGCACTGTGGGCGAAGATCCACTTTATCAGTGGAAGTCGCCATTCTTGAACATTCCATTCTTCGCGGTGCGTGCCGTCGGTATCTTCGGTGTCTTCATCCTCGTTTCGGGGCTGTTGCGTCGCTGGTCCTTCAACACTGACACCACAGGCGATGTCAATAATCTGCATAACGCACGCCGTCTCTCATCGCTCGGTCTCTTCCTGACTTCGATCGCGATGACACTCGGTGCTATCGACTGGTTTAAGTCGCTGGAATACCACTGGTTCTCGACCATGTATGGCGTCTGGTTCTTCGCGGCAAGTATGCGCGCTGCGATCAGCACCTTGTTGATCCTCTGTGTGATCTTGGCTTGGAAGGGCTACCTGAAGGGCATTCTCAAGCAAGCGCACCGTTACGATCTCGGTTGCTTGATGCTGACTTTCACCATCTTCTGGACCTACATCAGCTTCTCGCAGTATTTCCTCATTTACAGTGCGAATATTCCGGAAGAAACCTTCTGGTATAACATCCGTGAGATGAACTACGACGGCACTCGCAACAGTTGGTGGTGGGTGAGCATGGGCCTAATCTTCGGTCACTTCCTGACTCCCTTCCTCTTACTACTCTGGTATAAGACCAAGGTCGTGGTATGGCGCACGGTGATCGTGGCCAGCTGGATCCTAGCCTTCCACGTGCTCGATCTCTACTGGAACATCGTTCCCGGCAAACTAGTCGCTCCAGACCACGCTCCTGGATATCTAGTGCGCCAGTTCTCGATCTCTCCTTACGATATCGCAGCCCTCATTGGTATTGGTGGTATTTGCATCTTCGCCATGTGCCGTAGCATGAAAAAGGCAGAACCAATTCCTGTTCGTGACCCGAACATTCTTACATCACTTAACTACAGCGAGTAATTACGATGTCAGCAACTCAAGTATCTAAAAGCAATTCATTGCTTTCCTTCCTCGGAGGTCTGGGCGCAATCCTGATTTTCGCGCTTATTCTCTTCGTCGCGTATCTGCCCAATCGTGCGGATCCCGTCAATGCACAGGCTGGCATCGATCGCCAGGCCAAGGCGGACGAGGCACGTGCCGCGGGCTTGGAAAAGCTCAGCAGCTACAAAGTCATTAACGCGGAAGCAGGCACGGTTGCCATCCCCATCGCGGATGCGATGGAGTTGACCGTTGCTGCCTATACAGAGTCGGCCCAGGAGGCGGACGCCGCCGAATAGTTCATCGTATGGATGTCGATAGCTATACTAACATACTGCCGCTGATCGTTCTGGGAGTTCTCTTCTTTATCGTGGCGGTGAGTATGCTGTATTGGTCTGCTAAAAAGGGCCAGCTTCGCAATTTCGACTCCCAAGCTAAAGTTATATTCACTGAAGAGGAGCCGGAAGGTGAAATCTCCGACTCCTTTCCCAGTAAAAAAATAAGAAATAAGAAATAAGAAATATGATATGGCTCGTTTGTTCCACGCATCACTAGAAGCTCGGGCTGCTCAAAACTCTTAATTCGAAACTCTTAATTCATAATTTCCACTTCACCCATAATGTCCAACTCATCCAACGAAAGCCCGTATTCTGCCAACAGCGCAGCTGTGCGGGCGGAATTGAGCGAAATCGATTCTTCGATTCGTTCAGCCGCGCTCTTCTTTGTCATCTCTGCCGTCTCCTGGCTGTTGGTTGGCACCGTGTTTGCCTTGCTCGCCGCTTTTAAAGCGCACGAGCCAGACTTCGCGAGCAGCTTCGAGTTTCTCACTTTTGGGCGAGTGCGTTCGGCGCACTTAAATGCGATGGCACTCGGGTGGGGGAACAACATCATCTTTGCTGTGGGCTTATGGATCATGGCACGCCTTTGCCGTGCACCGATTAACCACAAGGGGATCTTGCTGATTGCGGGGATCTTCTGGAACATTGGTCTGACTGTTGGCATCGTTGGTCTGCTCAAGGGCGATATTACTTCGGTCGAGTGGTTGGAAATTCCGCATTATGCGACCCCCTTGCTGGCGATTTCGTATGCCTTGATCGGGGTTTGGGGTGTGTTGGCCTTCCGTTTTCGTAAGGGAGACCACGTCTATGTCTCGCAGTGGTATATTTTGGCTGCGCTGTTCTGGTTCCCTTGGCTCTATGTCATCGCCCAAATCATGATTATTTGGTTCCCGGCGCGCGGTGTTGTGCAGTCCGTTACCAATTGGTGGTTTGCACACAATGTCTTGGGGCTGTGGTTGACTCCTATGGCACTCGGCACGGCTTACTACTTAATTCCGAAGGTATTAGGACGTCCGATTTATTCATACTATCTTTCCGTGCTCGGCTTCTGGGCATTGGCCATTTTCTATAACTGGGCAGGTGTGCACCACTTGATTGGCGGCCCCATTCCTGTATGGCTCATTTCAGCAGGTATTGTGGCATCCGTTATGATGGTGATTCCAGTCATCGTGGTTGGGATTAACCACCACATGTCGGTGGTCGGCTTGCACAAGGAGGTCTGGCGTAGTCCGACCCTGCGATTCATTGTGTTCGGGGCGATTTCCTACACCTTGGTCAGCCTTACAGGCTCTGCAATGGCACTACGCTCGGTCAATGAAGTGACACACTTTACACACTTTACAGTCGGCCACTCACACCACGGTGTGTATGCCTTCTTTACCATGATCATGTTCGGTGGTGTATATTACATGATGCCACGCTTGCTTAAGCGTGAGTGGCCCTCTGCTTCCTTGATCCGGATTCACTTCTGGGCCTGTGCGATCGGTATCACGGTTATGGTGGTCGCTCTGCAGACTGGTGGTTGGATTCAAGGTCTGGAAATGAACAATGCCGAAATTCCCTTCCTCGAAACCGTTCAACACACGATCCCATGGTTGAAAGCCCGCTCAATTTCTGGAGTGATGCTCACGATTGGTCATATCGCTTTTGCAATTAATATTGCTTGGATGCTATTCGCTGCCGGCGCTGTCCGTGCCAAGCAAGGTCCGACCCTCCTCGCTGATACTAAGGAAGGAGGCAACGTTTAATGAAAAACTTACCATTACTTTTCTGCGGCATTTTCTTTGCCTTAGCCTTCTCCTTTTCAGGGCTAATTTTGAGCAGCCATAAACAACTCGGTAGCCTGACGCGCACCACCGAAACTTTAGTGCCTTCAGATAATGATCCTACAGTTATGGTCATGCCGGAAGGAGAACCACTCTTTCCTGCGATGCCAGGGGGAATTGAGCAACAGGGCAAGGAAGTCTATATTTCGATGGGCTGTATCTACTGCCATACTCAGCAAATTCGCCGTTCCGGGTTCGGAGCGGATTTCGACCGTGGTTGGGGCCCGCGTCAAACCGTCGCCCGCGACTATATCACTCAGGATCGCGTTTTGCTCGGCACCATGCGTGCAGGCCCCGATCTAGCCAATGTGGGTGGACGCATCTTTCAACAAGGCGGCCGCGACTGGCACCATTTGCACCTCTACAATCCGCAAATCACATCTGAAGGCTCCACCATGCCTCCATTCGCATTCCTCTATGAAGAGCGCGAAATCGATGGCGCAGCTTCAAAAGATGCATTGAAATTTCCACCTGATTCCAAATACGCACCCGCTGCGGGCTATGAGGTCGTGCCGACCCACCGTGCTAAAGCCTTGGTTGAGTATCTACTGAGCCTCAAAATCAATTACAGTCTCCCAGAGGCACCGATCATCGAATAATGAGCGAGCAACCACACAATTCCAGTTCCAACTCGAACAGCCGCGAGGCTCTAGAGAAGGCTGCTATGCAGGATGAGCACATGCAGGATGTGCATGCGCAGCTAATGCGTGAGAAAGAAGAGCCCCATGAAGGCTTTTCTCCCGTGCCGATTTTCCTCATGTTCGTCTTTGCCGCCCTCTGCTTTTGGGGAGGCGTCTACCTCGTCGAATACTCGGGTAATTTCCAGGCCAACGCATTTTCGCCACATTTCGATCCGAATGCGAGTGCACCCAAACCTGTTGAGATTTCGCTCTACGATCGGGGCGCCAAAGTCTTTCGTAATCAGTGTGCCGCCTGTCACCAAGCTGAAGGTACCGGTGTTCCCGGCGTCTATCCACCACTGGAGGGCTCAACATGGGTGACTGGGCATCCTGAAGTTGTTTCACGTATTTTGATCAACGGCCTCAATGGTAAGATCGAAGTGAAGGGCAACAGCTATAATGGTAACATGCCAGCCTTCGGACCGAGTGGTCTCGCATTGAGCGAAAAAGACCTTGCAGGCGTCATCACCTTCATTCGTCAGTCATGGGGCAATGATGCATCTGAGGTCACCGAGCAAATGATTGCGGATTACAGCGCCAACTACAGTGCACGTTCCACTCCATGGACTGCAGCTGAACTGAAAGAAGGCCTAGGCCCCATTCCAGAAGCAGCTCCCGCTGAATAACTAAGTAGCGGGGTGCTTTAGCCCCCGCTGCAGCAGCCAGCTACAGCACCCAGCTACATCGATCCATGTAGCATGACTGCGATAGCCGTTGTCCCGCGACAGGCCGCCGAGGCGTATCACACTGGTAAGCCAACATTGCGCGACTGGGGCTAAAGCAGCCAGCTACAGCAATCGATGTAGCATGACGGTGATAGCCGTTGTCCCGCGACAGGCTGCCGAGGCGCATCACACTGGTAGGCCAACATTGCGCGACTGGGGCTAAAGCACCCAGCTACGACTGAGTCTACAGCGATGAGAGCACCCAGCTACGGCTGAGTCTACAGCGATGAGAGCACGCCAGCTACGATGACATTTAATAATCCAGCAAGTATCATGATCAGGCTGGCGATTGCGCCTTCTTCGTGGCTGATTTCACGTGCGCGGGCTACACCGGCTCCGTGTGCGCCCATGCCAAAAAGGGCTCCGCGGGCGAAGCTTGAACGGATGGGTAAATAATAGAGTAAGCTTTCGCCGACGGCTGCGCCGAAGAGTCCCGTGATTGCGGTAAAGATTGCAGTCAATTCTGGCACCCCGCCGAGCCGCACGGAGGCTTCCATTGCTAAGGGTGTGGTGATGGAGCGTGGTAAGAGACTGGCCCGCATCTCGGGGCTGAAGTGAAAGAGACTGGCCAGCCCCCAACTGCTCGCAAAGGCCAAGAGGCTGCCCACGCTCACGCCCACGCAGAGTAAGATCCAGTGCTTGCGTATCAAATCCTGTTGCCGGTGGATGGGAATCGCAAAGGCGACTGTGGCGGGCCCGAGGAGCCAAATCATCCAATGGGTGCCGATCAAATACTCCGCGTAGCTACGGTGCAGGCTACAAATTAAGAGCCCGCAATTCAGCCAGGTTAACAACATCGGCGAGCTCCACCAGCGCCCGTAGCGTTGATGTAATTTGCGTGCGCTCAGATAGATGACTAGGGTGCAGACGCACCAAAAAATGCCTTTACCGAGATCAGTCATGTTTTAGCCGAAATCCGATTTCGACGACACATGCGGTGCCGCACATCACAGCCAGTGTGCTGATTAAGACCGCGATTAGTAACTTGACGCCCAACATGCTCAGCAGTTCGGGCCGATCGACCAGTGCCAACATCGCGGGCACAAAAAATAGCATCAAGTGGTTCAACAAATCGTTGGCTCCGTCTTCTACCCAAGCGGCAGGCAGCACCTTGCGGTTCAGTAAGAGCCACAGCACGAAGAGACCGACTAAGCTGCCAGGGATGGGCCATTGTAAATGGCTTGTTAAGAGTTGGGCCAACCAACAAAGCAGCATCAGGGCAAGTATTTGTAGGCCCCGCAAGCCTGCGGAGCCATGGGTGAAACGACGGGTGATTGTCTCTTGCGCTTTCATTATGGGCAGCAGTATAGCAGAAAAATTTATATTCCATAAATGAATTGATTGAATACTAGTCATTCCATATAGGAATGATGTGGAGTTAAGACATTTAGAGTATTTTGTAGAAGTGGTGCGCTTGGGGGGATTCACCGCAGCCGCTCGATCGCTGGGCACGACTCAGCCAACAGTTAGCAAAGCCCTGTCTTTGCTGGAGCACGAATGTGGTGTGCGTCTCTTGGATCGGCTTACCGATGGGGTCAAAGTCACCGATGTGGGGCAGATGGTTTTACGTCGCGCCACGGCGATGTTGGCCGAGCGCGACTATTTACAGGCAGAAATTGCGGAGCACAAGGGCCTGATCACTGGCCGGCTACGCTTGGGCCTCCCGATTCTAGGCAGTGGTGTACTATTTGCCCGCTTAGTGGCGGCTTATCGTCAGCGCTATCCCGGCATTGAAATTGATTTGCACGAGCAGGGGAGTCGCCATCTCGAGGACTTGTTACGTTCCGGGCAGATTGAAATGGGGGCCACGCTGTATCCGGTGCCCACAGATTTCGAATGGGAGGAAGTGATTGATGAGCCCATGCTAGCGCTGCTGCCACGCGGCCATCCACTGGAAGGACGCAAGACTGTGAAATTTGATGAACTGGTGGCCAGCCCCTTTATCGCGTTCGAGCAAGGCTTCGTGTTAAATACTATTTTAGCTAAGGCATGTCGGGCTCGTAATGTGGATTTGAACATTGCGGCGCGCGGCGGACACGCAGATTTCATTATCGCGCTGGTCGCCACCGGCTTGGGCGTGTCCTTACTGCCGCGTTTGGAAGTCGAATCCCGTGGGCAACTTTCCGTTGCCACAGCGCTCATCGATGAGCAAGATTTACGTTGGCGACTTGGCCTGATGTGGCGCCGTTCGGTGAGCTTGTCGCCCGCCGCAGCTCGTTGGTTAAGCCTGGTTAAAGAGTCATCGCTGGCCCCAGCGGAGTCGTAAAGCATATATTGTTTGATCGTATGCTCTTTGTTCTATGCCTTGTTATAAAACCCTTAGCTTGGCATTTGCATCGACAGCCCGTTTTCTGAATTTAGCCTTATAGATATGTCTCTTCACCTCGTTGAATCCACCCATCAAGAACAGCTCGCGGAGGCTTTGGTGCAGCACATGAATCCTGCGGTGTTGCAAGAGGCTCGCTTGGAGCCGACGACGGTCATTGTGCAAAATGCGGGCCTGGGGCGTTGGTTGCGTCTGTGGCATGCCCGGCATTGTGGTATTTCGGCAGGGGTGAAGATGCCTTTTGCGCAGTCGTTTATCGCGAAGGAGCTGGAGGCTTTGGGCTTTTATGATCGTTGGCAGGGGCTGGAGCCGGTGGTGATGCGTTGGCAGCTCTTTGATTTGCTGCAAGCACGGGTTTTTGAAGACTGGTCGGAGGGGAGCCCGCTGACGGACTACCTGAGCTCGAAACACTCGAATTTGGAGCGCCGTGCCTGGCAACTGGCGGGGCGCTTGGCGGATTTATACGACAGCTATGCGGTGCACCGTCCGGAGTGGGTGACGGCCTGGTGTGCGGGGGACTCGCCGACGGGGGAGCTGCCTCATATGGATTGGCAGGCCAAGCTCTTTCGCGCCATGGTCGAGAAGATGGGGCTGTCGGCCGAAGAGTTGGATCGTTGTGTGGTGGGGCTGGCTTTGCAGCGTTTCTTTGCCGAGGGCGTGGCACCCGCGGAGTCGCAGGGGCCCTTGCATGTGTTTGGGATTACTTCCTTTCCGCCGGCGTTTTTGAGGTTTTTTCAACAGCTGGCAGCGACACGTGAGCTGTATTTGTATCACTTGATTCCGAGCGAAGCGTATTTGGGAGAGTTGCCGAAAAACTATCGTGCGAGTCTGTTGACCGATCTGGACGCAGGGGAGCTCAACAGTGGCGACGGCGCGGATTTGTTGGACAACTCTTTGTTGGTGGCCAATGGACAGGCGGCGGCTCGTTTTCAGTCGCTCTTGTTGGCTTTGGACTATCCGACCGGGGAGATGCCGCAATTGGCGACGGTTGAGCCGGGTAGTGATTTACTGCGCTTACAAAATGCGCTGCGGATGAATGAGCCGTATTGTGACTTTACTGCGGATGGTAGCTTCAGTGTGCATCGCTGTCATAGTCATCTGCGAGAGGTGCAGGTGCTACAGCAACAGTTACTCGCTCTGTTTGCGGCCGACCCGAGCTTGCGGCCGGAAGATATCATGGTGCTGGTGCCGGAGGTGAGTGATTACACCGATGCCATCCAATCGGTCTTTGGCATGGGCACGCGTCCGCAGGCGGGCGCGGATCCGATTCGCATTCCTTTTTGTATCGCTGACCAAAAGAGTGCTGGGGATGAAAATTGTTGGCGCTTTTTTGCCGCTTTGTTGAATTTGCTGACGGGCCGGCAGCACTTTTCCGAGGTGGCATGCTTGTTGGACTTTGAGCCCATTTGCCAACGCCTGGGGCTGGATCGTGATTTGTTAAAGGACCTGCTGCATGTCTTACAATCGGTGGGCATTCGCTGGGGCATCGATGGGCCGCAGCGCAAAGCCGCCGGCTTGCCGGAGTATGCGGCCTATAGCTGGGATTATGGTTTGCAGCGTCTCTATGATGGCTTGATTTTTGGCGCTTCGGGGCCTCGCGACTGTGCGCCCTACGTGACCGATGGTCGCATGCTGGAAGCGGTGGGCAGTCTGACCCAATTCTTGCGTCCGATTTTCGAATTGGCGGGGCGCAGCCACCAGCGTTGCAGTTTCCGCGAATGGTCGGAGGCGATGATCTCGGTGCTGCGACAGATCCTGGGCAGTGAAGCGAAAGAGGGCGGCGAGTGGATGCGTTTGTTGGCTTCCGCGATCGGTGGCATTCAGGTGGCTTCGACGGATACAGAGATCGGCTTGGACACCTTTTGCTTGATGCTGCAGGAAAATGATTTTGCAGAGTCCGGGCCGTCCGGCTTACTGCGTCGGGGGGTGACCTTCTGTCGCTTGCAGCCCGCGCGCCACATCCCCGCGCGCGTGGTTTGTATTTTGGGACTGGATGAAGGTTCGTATCCGCGTCAGCAAAGAAGCTTGGAATTTGATTTGATCGAGCTGCAACGGCGTCACGCAAAAGCACTGCGCGGCACAGGTCTCGCGTATCGAGAATTACACTACCTTGGAGATGCTCATATCCGGGACGAGGATCGACAATTATTTTTGGACTGTCTGTTGAATGCACGGGAGCGTCTATATCTGAGCTATGTCGGCCAAAGTGATTTGGATAATAAAGCGCTGCCTCCATCGTTGTTGTTGAGTGAGCTACTGCAATTCCTGCAGCGACTGCCAGAGCCGGATGCGGAGGCAGCTGCGGCGCGTCAGGCCTTATTGGAAAAAGTCATCGTGCGCCACCCCTTGCAGGAGTGGAGTGCGGAGAATTTTAAGCAGGCGCAACCCACCCAGGGGCAGCCACCTGTGCCGCTGCACTTTAATTCACAATTTTCAGCTGTTGAAGCCCCCGTCGAAACGCGGCGTTCTTTTCTCGCGGCCAGCGAGCCTGAAGAGTCCGCAGCGGAGTCGCCGACAGATGTCACGGCAGAGCAGTTACTGCGCTTCCTCAAAGACCCGGCCAAGGATTATTTGAGCCAACAGTTACATGTGAAGCTCGATGAGTTGGATTGGGTGGAGACACATGAAGATCAAGAAGCCCTGGAGATGGATGGCGGCGCAGCATGGGGCCTTCGGCGACAAGTGTTGCAGCAATGGCTGATGGCCAAGCAGCAAGGGCAATTAAGCCCAGAGTTTGCCTCGGAGCTCAAGCGAGCCTGGCAGCTCGACCTCACGCTTCCGCTCGGGCATGCAGGAGAGGCCGTGTGGGTGACTCAAGTGGCGCCTTTGTTGCAGCTACTAGAGACGCATTTGAGCACGATCGATTTACACAAATCGAGCTTTCATTTTCAGCAGGGAGGTTTGCATTACCAAGATGAGTATTGGGAGAATGCAGCCGGGCAACGCTTGATCCTGATCAATGGTTCACTCAGTCAGGCTAAATATTTACTGGAAGCCTTTGTGCATCATATCGGGGCCGAGCAGGGGAGTCGAATTCTCAATTTGAAGACGCAAGACTGTACCGTTTGGCCCGCCCTAAATGGCTCTGAGCGGGGCGGTGAGTTTGGGCGTGCTTGGCTCAGTGATGTGCTGGAGCTCTGGCGTCACGGGCAAGTGCAACCCTTAGCCTTTAGCTTGGAGATTGCCCAGGCGTATGTGGCGGCCCGGCGCAAAGATCCCAGCGCGGACCCGAAAGCACTGCTCACGCATGCGTATCAACAAAAATGGGAATGCTATCGGGGCATCGGGCAAGATCGCTCCGCTGCGCAGTGTCTTTGTTTTGATGATACCTCACCCGCCTCGCCGGAAGCGCCGGATGCGCTGTCGCAGGCATTTGCGGCGAATGCAGAGTGTATTTTAGATCCGGTCTTAGCCTGGGCCGAAGAGCTGGACCTCAAAAAAGGAGGCCAATAAGATGAGTGAAATGACAGCAGACCTGCATGCGACCAATCAACAGTTAGATGTTGCAACATTTGAATTGCGCCCCGGCACCACCTTGATCGAGGCCAGTGCCGGCACGGGGAAGACATATACCATTCAATACATTGTCCTAGACCTCTTACTGAAAGGTTTGAGTCTACCCGAGATATTGGTCGTTACCTTTACCGAGGCCGCGACTAAGGAGTTGAAGGATCGTCTGCAGTCCTTTTTGGCAGATGAAGTGCACGCCGCCCTGAGCGAAGCGATTGCGGGCACGGGCTCCCCCTTGGAGGCGGTGCTGGCGCGTGCGATTGAGGCACAGGGCCGCGAGGCGGTGCAGCGTTGTATTCGCAAAGCGATGCTCGAGATCGATCAAGCCGCGATCTATACCATCCATGGCTTCTGTCAGCGTGCGCTGCAGGAAAATGCCTTCGCCGCCGATGCGAATTTTGATTCTGAACTGTGCGCGGATGTCGGGCCAATCGCGGAGGAGCTGGTGCTGGACTTCCTGCGCCGCGCAAATCTGGAATTGCCCCAGCAGCCGCCCGCCTCGGCTACCTTGGAAGCACTCAAAGCACGCGGCTTGAAGTTGACCGGTATGCTGCGCCTGCAACGTCCTTTTGTGGGCGAGCTATCCACGATGGGCCAAGAGTTGGGGCAGGCGATTGCGCAGGTGCAATCGTTTGCGGGCGATGCCGATGCGATTGTCGCAGAGTTCATGAGCTTCGAGGGGAAACTGAATGGCAACAGTTATCGCAAGGCTTACTTCGCCGAGTTTGAAAGCATGGTGCAGCGGATTTTTAACAACCCACTGGCGGAGGGGAGCTTAGCGAAGCTGGGGCCCACTGCGCTGGAAAAAGGATTTAAGAAGGCGCACAAAAACACCGAACTACAAAGCGGATTCTTTGCCGCCTGCGAGCGACTCGCGCAGGTGCAGCAGGATTATGAGCCGAGCTTTTTGCAGTGCTTTGATACCTGGTTCATTTCCGCCTTCCAAGCGCTTAAACAAGAGCGTGGGCTGATGACTTATAATGATATGATCCTCGATTTGGATCGGGCGCTCCAGCAATCCGACGCGCTCTGCGTTCAACTGCGACAACGCTATCGTGCCGCGCTGGTTGATGAGTTCCAAGATACAGACGCGCGGCAATACGCGATTTTTAAGACCCTGTTTGCCGCCGCCGAAGTCCACGAGGATGGACCTTATTTTGCGATGATCGGGGATCCGAAGCAATCGATCTATGGCTTTCGTGGAGCCGATATCTCCGCCTATCTGGAGGCACGCAACGATGCGGATGCGCGTTATACCTTGCCTAAAAATTATCGTTCAGAGGCGGCGATGATTGAGGCGACCAATGCGTTTTTTGCCGGGAGCGATCTCGGCTCGGTCAAGTCGGGTGCGGCCGCCGACTCGATTCCCTTCGATCCCGTCACGGCGGCGGATCAAACCGCCGAGCGTTTGATCTTTGCCGGCGAGGGTTCGCCCTGTCGTTTGTATGAGCGCGCTTTGGAGAATCCAGACGATGATAAAGTAAAGACAGCCCACGAGAGCAGTGCGCAGCAGATGACGCGTGACGTGCAAAGCTTGCTGCAGTTGTCCGCGGAAGGGCGTGTGTATTTTGAATCCGGCAGTGGCGAGCAGATCCAGCGACGTGCGGTGCACGAGGGCGATATTGCCGTATTGGTGGATTCGCATAAGGAGGCCGCGCACATTCAGCACGAATTTCAAAATCGGGGCATTCTCGCCGTGCGTGCCAAGACGGGCAGTATTTTAGATTCGGAGGAGGCTAAGGACTTTTTGTATTTCCTGATGGCCTGTCTGAATCCACAGGATCGCACCATTAATTATCTTTTGATCGGTGCGCTCTATGGTAAAAATGATGCCGAGATGAAATCACTCTCCGATTTCGAACGACGCGAAATCTACGAGCTCTTCACTGTGTTGGGGCATAAGTGGCGTGAGGGCGCTGCGGTGAGTCTTTTGTGGATGCAGTTTCTGGATTCCTTGAGCGCGCGAGAGCGCTTGCTGCGGATGGCAGATGGCGAACGACGACTGACGAATTACTTGCACATCGCCGAATACGCGCAGGAGCTCGAACGCAGCGAGGGGCTGAGCCCTGAGCGCCTGCGCGATCGCATGCTTGAAGTGATCCAGGCGGGCGATGCTTCGGGCCAAGATGAAAACCTAGTGCGACTGGAGAGTGATGGACGCGCGGTGAAAATCATGACTATGCATAGTTCCAAGGGCTTGGAGTTTCCCATCGTCTTTCTACCCAGCCTTTGGCAAAAGGGCGTCAAGAGTCAGAGTAAAAAGGATCAGCGATTGGTGACCGATGCGCAGGACCCCGATTGTTTTGACTGCTTTCAGACCGATAAAGATTTGCTGGTAGCACAGACCAGTGCGGAGATTTTACGTCTGGGCTATGTCGCGATCACGCGGGCGGTGCATTTTTGTGTCTATTACAATGTGCGTGATCTACCCAATCAGCATGGCGGCAGCAATCAGGCGGATGGCTGGTTTGATCAGTGGCTCTATCAGCAGCGGGGGGAGACTTATCCCGCGGATGCCTATCCGGGCTTTCTGGATGAGCTACGCGATGCCAGACCGATCGCACTCGATGCGCCCGAAGCGCCGTCGCAGCCCAACCAGCGCAGTCTAGGACACACGATTCCGTATTCGTATCAGATTACTTCATACAGTTCACTGGCACGGGGCGAGGTGGCGTCGAACGATGTCGATCCATCTGTGGCCGCAGGTATGGGAGATCGACCAGTCGGCCCCTCCGAGGAGCCGATGCCGGCGGAGGCCGAGGCGTCCGAACCGGACCTGTTGTTGGAAGCTTTTCCCGGCGGTGTGCGCACGGGCACCTGCGTGCACGAGGTCTTAGAACGTTGCGATTTTACCCAGCCAGAGCAGTGGCCACGTGTCGCGACGGCAGTCATTGCCCGCAACTTTCCCGATGGGGGCGAGGCGGCTTTGGAGCAACGGGTCGCGCAAATTGTCGATCTGATTGAGCGCTTAACTCACAGCCCATGGGAGCAGGGGAGCGGCAAGGTCGTGGATCTGTCAAAGCTGAGTCCGCAGGCCTGTATTGCAGAAATGGAGTTTTATTTCCCGGTCGAGCAGGTCGACGTCGCGCAGCTGGAATCGATCATTCAGTCCTGGGCCCAACGTGTGGGGCTGGATTACCCGCCGACCCTGTACCGGGCACGCCCGATCGATGGCTATTTGACCGGAAGTGTGGATTTGTTTTTCACGCAAGCGGGCCGCTACACCTTGTTGGATTGGAAGACCAATCGCCCGCTGCCACAGCATCAAAAACGCCAGTGCAGCTACGACCGCGCCGGCATGCATCAACACATGCTACATGGACGTTATTATTTGCAGGCTTTGATCTACTCGGTCGCGACGACGGCGTATCTACGCCAACGCCTGGGGGCTGCCTTTGATTGGGAGACTCATATCGGCGGCTTCGTCTATTGCTTTGTGCGCGGAGTCGGCGAGGGGACGGGCTGGTTGCACGAATCCTTCAGCGAGGCCGAGGTGCGCGCTGCGGCAGACGCCTTAGGACAAAACGCTGGACAGAAAGGAATTGCTTAAATGACTACCCATCCCGAATTAACTAAGGAATTGTTCGCGAGCTTGTTGCAGCAACTGCGCCCCGTGGACATTTCATTGGGGATCAAAGTGCTCTGTGGTTCGCCACTGAAGCCGCGGCCCACGTTGGAAGTCTTGCAGCAAGCATCCGCACGCTTGTTTTGGTTGGCGGCATTCACGAACTATGCGCAGAGTCAGTCACACAGTGGGCTTTACCTAGACCGCTCCATCTTGTTGGCCGACTTTTTTGATGCGGCTGAGTCCGAGCTGCTGGAGTCTGGCTTGACGCTGGTCGACCTGCTCGGCGACGGGCCGGCGCTGTGCGAGCAATTTCCCGAGTGGGTGCAGCCGGCCGATCAGTTGACCGAGTCGTCGTCGCTTTGCTTTGTGTATCGCCCCGATGGACAATTGATCTACTTGCAGCGTTGGTATCGCATGGAAGCCCGCGTGGGCGCATTTGTGCGTGAGCGCTTACAACGGCCTGTCTTTGAGTTTCCGGTCGATTTTAAGGCTAGTTTTCAGGACTTTTTTCCACCCGAGTCTTTGAATGAGAATCCTTGGCAAGCCGCGGCTTGCTATGCCGCCTTGCGGCATGACTTATCCGTTATTACCGGCGGGCCCGGCACGGGCAAGACGACCACCGTCACGCGCTTGATCGGACTCCTCCTGAGTTTGCCTGAATCACAGCGTCCAAAGTCGATTCGCATGGTGGCACCGACGGGTAAAGCGGCCGAGCGTTTGCGCGAATCCTTCGCCGAGGGCTTCGATGTCATGCTGCAACAACTCCCCGCCACGCCTTACGCCAAGCTCAGCGAATTGAAGGAAGGCATCCTGTCGCCTGCCTCCACAATTCACTCCTTTCTCGGCAGCCGTGGCAGTGCGGGTTTCACACACCACGCTGGCAATCCGGTCAGCTGCGATGTGCTGATCGTGGATGAGTCGTCGATGGTCGACCTCGCGCTGTTGATCGCGTTATTGGATGCCTTGCCCGCGCACTGTCGTATTGTTTTGTTGGGCGATAAAAATCAATTGGCCGCCGTGGGCACCGGCAATGTCTTTACCGATCTGACCGGCACGGTGAGCTCCACCTATGGTAATTTGAATGTGAGCTCCGCAGAGTTTCAAGCCGCCTTCAAAGCAGTCAGTGCTTGCCCGCTGCCCACTTACGAGGACGCCCCCGCGCTTTGCGGCGATGCTGTGGTGGAGCTGACAAAGAGCTATCGCTTTAGCGGCGATTCCGAAGTCGGGCAACTCGCGCGGCATCTCTTAGAGTCCGACCGCCTGCCCGAAGTCGACGAGCTTAGTGTGCCGTGCATTCCGCTCAGTGCCGATTGGCACCGCTGCTTGTATCGATCTGTCGACGCACTCAAACGCGCCCTAGCGGCACAGGCCAGTGTGCTGGAGCTCTTGGAGGTGCTCGATCAGGTTCGCATCTTGTGTGCGGTGCGCCGGGGAGAGCAGGGCGTGGAGGCCATCAATCAATTATTGACCGAACATGTCCTCGGAGGCGGTGTGGATCCCAGTCAGCCCCAAGACGGTCTGCCTTTCATGATTCGCAGCAACGATAAGCTACTCGGCCTGGCGAATGGCGACTGTGGCATCTTTCGCGCCGATGCGAGCGGCGAGCTGCTCGCTTATCTACCGCCGATAGTCCGCGGTGGTGAAGCACGCTCTTTTAATCCCTTTGCATTGCCCGATTGGGAAGCCGCATTTGCGCTCACCATTCACAAATCCCAAGGCTCTGAATACGACGCCGTCGTGGTCGTACTGCCCGAAATGCAGCGCGCATTCATCACCTGGGAACTTGTCTACACCGCGATCACCCGCGGCAAGCGTCAAGTGTCGCTAGTGCTGCCCGAAGCCTTCATCGGAGCCACACTGCCACGCCTACAACGCCGCTCCGGTCTGCGACAAGAATTACTCTAACGATGCAAGTTTAGTGCGCCGCTCGCTTATACCTATTCGAAAAATTTTTGGTCCTAATAGATATGTCTTTACCATCGCCTTGGTTCTCGGAACCGGGGCGATGGTAATCCCTCCCCGACTGTGTCCTGCATAGCCGAAGGCGACGCATGGAAACAAAATTTCGAGGCTATGCAAAGTCCAAGCTTATCGATGATATATTCTTAGAAGTGGTATTAATTCGAGCTGGTGTTGCTATCCTTCGACTTTTTCTTCTTCTTTTGCGATGATTGGAACTCTTTGGCATTGAGTTTGCCGTCCTTGTCTTTGTCGAGCTTGCTCGGGCGTGCCGATGCGGAAGATCATAAAAAGGGGGGTACCCCGTTCATTGCGCAATCCCGTTTGCCGAACGGATATTCTACACTGTCTACTGTTGGAAAAATCACGGGCTTTGAAGGTCGTCTGGATCTCTATAGCGCCGAAACCCGCGTGCGTGTGAGCACTGACAAGGGCAGTTTAGATATACGGGCGATTGTGCACAGCGATGACATGCTGATCGCCTATGAACTGACCCCTGCGGGAGACGAAAAGGGTGCGCGCTTGGACTTCGTGCCACTCATGGCGATTGCACCGGCGCGCTTACAGGCCGACCTCGATGTTGCGAAGAAGGGGGATCGAGCCAACAAGACGCGCAAGAGCTGGGCCTCGGCTCCGTATGTATACAATCCGGATCCGGTCCTGACCAAATTTGCGGGCTACGATGTCAGTCGTCAAACGCTCGTCGCGGGCGGGGAAATCGGAACCGCCTGGACCATTCGCGAGCAAGCGAATGGCACGCGTCTACTACTAGTTTCCATTGAGCACAGTTATCCCGAAGCCACCGCAGTAAAGGATGCGGTGGCGCATTTGCAAAAGATGCAAAAGGAGTCCTTCGAGAGCATGCTAACACGTCACCGTGTCTGGTGGCATGATTACTATCCGAAGAGTTTCATCAGTTTGGACGATACCCGGATGGAAAGTTTCTATTGGATACAGGTGTATAAATTCGCAGCGGGTGCCCGCAAGGGGCGCGCCTTCATGGATACGATGGGCCCCTGGATGGTTGAAAATACCGCCTGGGCCAATGGTTGGTTTAATTTGAATACACAGCTGTCCTATTGGTTCTTATCGACCGCCAACCGCTTCGAAGTGGCCGAGAGTCTCTTTACCAAACTTGATGAAAATCTGCCGACCTTGGTCGCCAATATGCCGGCGGAATACGGCGGTGAGTGCGCTGGTATGTCGACCATCGTGCCGCAGACATTCATCAGCCCTTTTCCTTCGGGTCGACTCGGGTTCACCGGCGAGCTGCTGTGGACCTGTCATGATTACTGGCTGATGCTCGAACGCACGATGGATGCCGAGCGCACCACAGAAAACTTTTTCCCACTGCTGAAAAAGTCGGTGAATACTTATTTGCACATCATGGAGGAGGGCGCAGACGGTAAACTGCACCTGCCCTATACCCGCTCGCCGGAATACGGGGGCGGTGAAGATTGTAATTTTAACTTAGCACTCTTCCGCTGGGGCTGTGCCACACTGGTGGAGATCGCCGAGCGCTATCAAATTGACGATCCGCTCTTGCCCCAGTGGCAGGATGTGCTGGCGCGCTTGGTCGATTACCCGACCAATGAGAACGGCTACATGGTGGCGAAGGACTTTCCCTTAGAGCAATCGCATCGGCACTATTCACACCTGATGATGATCTATCCGCTGCGCGAGATCAATATCGACCAGCCCGAGAATCGCGAACTGATCGCGCAGTCAGTCGATCATTGGATCAATTATCCTGGCCGTGGCAACGCCGGCTATTCGTGGAGTGGGGCGGCGGCCATGTATGCTTTGATGCAAGACGGTGAAACTGCGGAGCAGTATTTGGATACCTTTATGCGGATGCAGGAAGTCTATCCCAACAATCCGGCAGAGATTCATCCCACCACCATGTATACGGAAACTAAGCGTGTGCAACCTGTCACGGAGACGCCGCTCTCGCTGTGTGATTCCATGCAGTTGATGCTGTTGCAGAGCTGGGGCGATACCATCCGCGTCTTTCCCGCGATCCCTGAGTCTTGGGAGAACATTTCCTTTGCTGGCTTGCTGGCTAAGGGCGGCTTTGAAATCAGCGCGACGCGGGCAGTGGGGCAGACACAATTTGTTTCCATTCAAAGCCGTGCCGGCGAGCCCTGCATCGTAAAGCTAGATTCCGTTGAAGATGATATAGAGAGCCGGCGCTGGCTGATGCGTCAAACTTGGAGACACCACCCGAACGTGCGTCGCGTGGTATTTGCGTTTCCACTGCCAGCTCCTCGAACCGTTAAATTATACAGCGCTCTCTTGCGCAATTTTTGAGCCTGATTGCAAAGTGATCAAAATTCGCAATGAGAGGGCGCAGATATTGAATGGCACAGCATCTTTACTTCTCGGTAGCTAGGTGGCTTAAACGGCGCTGTGCCTGATCTGCGATGACTTCCTCACACGACGGATAACGCTTCATCCAAGGTTTCTCCTTGGATGCCTCCATTGGTTTTTTCTCAGATTCGTTCATGGGTTTCTTTTCTTTGGAGTTTTGTGAGCTTTTCGTTTTGCTATGCTTCATAGCTTGCTAGCTTATCAGGGCTGTCAAGTCGCGTACCATGGGCCCCGTTTGCCTGCAAATGCAATTCCGCACCTGCCCAGTTTTTAGTGGGTACTCACGTATAAAAGGGATACTCGGGACGGCTAAACTGTGTTACTTTACAATTCTCTAAGCCCCTAAGATTGCGAAGCAATATGCCCATTACGAAATTTCAATATACCCGCAGCTTGTCGCATTCTTTTTCTCTCTATGCCTCGTAAAAGATCTGAACATGCGATTTGTGAAAAATAGTGTTATGCTAATTAGATTAAGAAAGTGTCGGCTCACTGCCTTGTTGGGAACGCTGGCATTTTCAGCGCTGCCTGGCAATTTGTTGGCGCTGGATGTGTTCGTCGCTCCCGAGGGATCGGATGCCGCTGCAGGCACTCAGTCGGCACCGTTAGCAACTTTGTCCGCCGCACGCGATTTGTTGCGCGCGAGTGGCCAGCTCGGGGAGGAGGCTTGCTCGGTCATTTTGACTGCGGGAACCTATCGTTTGTCGGAGCCTTTCACCTTATCCCCGCTCGATAGCGGGACGGAGGCCTATCCTGTGGTTTATCGTGCGGCCGAAGGAGCCGAAGTGGTGTTGACCGGAGCGCAAGCGCTGCAACAGGACTGGGAAGCTTGGGAGCGTGGAATTTATCACACCCAGCTCGGTCATATGCCAGGCATCGATCAGTTGATCGTGAACGGGCGGCGTCAAACTCTGGCACGTTATCCAAATTTGGGCGCCGGTTATGTGCTGGCTACGGATCAAAAGCATCAAGGCAGTAAAGCGGGGAACGCTCCCTATGATGGTTGCACGCCGGATGCCTGGGATGCGAGCAAAGCGCAGGAGTGGGCGGACCCGACGGGCGCATTCATGCATGGCATGCATCGCGGTCTTTGGGGAAGTCAGCATTATCGTGTGCTCGGCAAGCAAGCCAGCGGCGAGCTGCAGTATGAAGGTGGCTGGCAAAATAACCGTTACCAAGGCGCGCATCTTTCTTACAGAATGATCGAGAATGTCTTTGAAGAGCTCGATGCGCCCGGGGAGTGGTATCACGACACGAAGCATGGATGGCTGTATTATATGCCAGCGGCTGATGTCGACATGCGCACGGCGGCCTTTGAAGCGGTTTTGCAGACCAAACATCTCGTTAATATTTACGGTGATTTTCAGCAACCGGTCGCCGTCATGGACATTCCGAACAGCGGCAACGGCCTGAAACTGACACAGGTGCAGACTCATGTGACGATGCAGCCCGTTCAGCACATACACTTCAAGGGCATACAGTTCAAAGGCACTGCGCGGACTTTTATGGAAACCAAGGAGCCGCTCTTGCGTAGTGATTGGAGCATTTATCGAGGAGGAGCTGTCCATCTGCGAGGCACTGAGGGCATCGTGATCGAAGGCTGCACCTTCGAAGAGCTGGGCGGTAATGCGGTGTTTGTGGATGGCTACAATCGCGGAAGCATTATACGTGGCAATCGCTTTCGTGACAATGGCGCCTCGGATGTTAATTTCGTGGGCTCACCTGCCGCGGTGCGTGACCCGGCCTTTAGTTATAGAGCTCCGGCGCGTCCGGTCGATACCATCGATACTGAGATTGGGCCCAAGTCCGACGAGTATCCGGCGGATTGCTTGGTCGAGGACAATTTAATGACGCGTTGTGGACGCTTTGAGAAGCAGGTGGCTGGGGTCAATCTGTCGATGTCCTCCCGCATCACTGTGCGCCACAATACCATCAGCCACACGCCCCGCGCGGCGATCAATGTCTGCGATGGCACCTGGGGCGGTCATTTGATCGAGTGGAACGATTGTTTTGAGACCGTTTTAGAGACGCACGACCACGGCGCGTTCAATGGCTGGGGACGTGATCGCATCTGGCACAGTGCCGTGCCCTCGGGGCCAACGGCGCGGGATGCCAATGGCAAGCCGTTGATTAGTCATTACGTGGAAAAGTATCCAGAATCTCCCCGCTGGGATGCGTATCAGACCAGCATCTTGCGAAACAATCGTATGCACTGTGAACATGGATGGGATATTGACCTGGACGATGGCTGCACCAATTACGAAATTTATAACAATCTCTGCCTGTATGGAGGGCTCAAAACACGCGAAGGCTATCATCGCATCGTGACGAATAACATCATCGTCGGGCGACTCGGCTATACTTGTAACGTGCCGTATCCAAAGCCCACCTACGATGTGTTTGAAAGTAACATCATATGGTCCCCCAAGGTCTATAGCTCCTCCAATCCCGGGCTGTGGGGCGGCACGCGCAATTACAATTTCGTGCACAACCCGCAGGCGACCAAGACGGTGCCTGCTGTGGCGTTGCAAAAAGAGACCTTCGACGATGCCGGGAGTCTATATGGCAATGCCGAATTCGTGGCGCCTGAGGCCGGGAACTTTCAAGTGCAGGACAGTTCCCCCGCATTGAAAACTGGGTTTAAGAATTTCCCCATGCGCGGGTTTGGGGTGATCTCGCCTGAACTGAAGCAATTGGCAGGTTCACCACCGATCACATTGCCTGCCAGGGCAGCCTCAAATACCTATCGCCCTAAAGTTGCCAAGAAATTCATGGGCGGCATGGCCAAAGCCCTGGACACCGAGGCCGAATTGACGGCGACAGGCATGCACGAGAAAATCGGCGTTCTGTTAGTCGAGGTGCCGAACGAGAGTGTCTTGGCCAAGTATGGCTTCCGCAGCGATGACGTTGTATTGTTGATCAATCAAACGGCGACTCCTGGCTTAAATGACTTTGTGCGCACGATGGGGCGTTTGAACTCTGGCTCGCACACCGCTCAGGTCTGGCGCGCGCAAAAATTGGAAACATTTACCTTTGAGAAATAAGTTTATGTTTATTCAAGCACACACGAGGCGATTGCTGGCTGCGGTCATGCTACTGGGGACGACAGTCCTCGCCGCCGGGGAGCGTCCCAATATTATCGTCATCTATACCGACGATCAGGGCTATGGTGATGTGAGTGCGCTGAATCCAGGCGCAAAATTTCAAACACCGAACCTGGATCGTCTGGTGGAGGAGGGCATCGCTTTTACCAATGGCCATAGTGCCGACTCCGTGTGCACGCCCGCACGCTATGGCTTGTTGACAGGCCGCTACCCTTGGCGAACCGAGCGCAAAAAAGGCGTATTGGGCGCCGAAGCGAAGTGTATGATCGTGGATGGGCGCATGACGCTGGCATCGTTCTTGCAGGAACAAGGCTACAACACCGGCATGGTGGGCAAGTGGCACCTTGGAATGGATTTCCCCGGCACGCCTCAGAACCGCGATTGGTCGCAACCGATTAAGGATATGCCTTTGGATAAAGGCTTTGATTATTTCTACGGCGTGCCAGCGTCTTTGAATTTTGGCATACTTGCTTGGTTTGAGGGGCGCTATGCGAAAGTGCCGCCGACCTTGTATACCAATAAAAAGAAGAATCCGCGGTATCTTGATTATCGGATCATGCCCCCTTACGAAACAAAGCCTGGCGTTTCAAAAGATCCCAGTCGCATCGTTAAAAAGAACTTTGAGGTGGCCGAAGACTTTATCGATAATCAGTGCCTGACACGATTTACCGATAAGGCAATCGAATGGATGAGCGCACAGGCGGCTGAGGCCAAAGCCGGCAAGCCGTTCTTCCTGTATCTGCCTTACACTTCACCCCATTATCCCGTCTGTCCCTTGCCAGAGTTTCAGGGGCAAGGCGAGGCGGGCGCTTACGGTGAGTTTGTGATCGAAACCGACTATCATGTCGGGCGCATATTGGATTTCCTGCAAGCGCAGGGGCTGGATGAGAATACGCTGATTGTTTACTCCAGTGACAACGGCCCCGAAAAATCCTGGCCTGAGCGGCTCAAAGAGACCGGCCATGACAGTCGCGGTGGACTGCGAGAAGGCAAGCGTTCTGTGTATGAAGGCGGACAACGGGTGCCTTTTATGCTGCGCTGGCCAGCAGGGATTGAGGCGCCGGGGCGGGCTTGGAACAAGACAGTCAGTCAGACGGATTTGTTGGCGACCTTCGCTGAATTACTAGGCACGACACTGCCTGATAATGCGGGTGAAGATAGCCATAGCTTTGCTTCGGTGTTGATCGATCCCGCAGGGGACTAGCGCGTGCCCTTTATCAGTCATGATAGCAGTGACATGCGCTACGGCATAACTGAGGGCTCGTGGAAACTGATCCTGCCCAGTCGTAAGAAGCCGGCAGAACTTTACGAGCTCTCGACCGATCGTGCGGAGAGCAACAACCTGGCGGCCAGTCACCCGGAAAAAGTAGCATCTTTAACTGCGAAGATGAATGCCTTAATCGTGAACGGTCGCAGCACGCCCGGTGCGCCGCAAGCCAACGATACCGGCTATTGGAAAGATCTTAGCTGGATGCGTCCTGAGGATTTTCAAAGCGTTTCTCAACAGTAATACCTATTCGAAAAAAAGTTTGGTTCTAATAGATGTGTCTTTTGTAACCTCGGTTCTCGGAACCGGGGCGATGCCGATCGCCCCCCGAAACAAAGTTTCGAGGCTACGCAAAGCTCAAGCTTATAGATCATATATTCTTAGAAGTGGTATAATGACGTAAATCGTATAATGAAATGAAGAAATCTAAATGAACCTGCTCATGCCCCAAAGCGCTCACTCTTACCTGAGGATACACAGTCAAAGGTAAGCGATCCGGCTTTAGCCGTTAAGCATATTCTAAATTTACGAACAAAACACCTCAAGTTATGATAAAACCCCTGACAAGCTTACTGCTGATCTCAATTGCCATTTGCCAATTCGCGGCGGCGGATGCGATTCAACCAGAGCGCGAGCTGATACAACCTGACCGCGAACTTCTGTATAAGGAGATCGATGGTGTGGCGCTGAAACTCCATTTGTTTGAGCCCGCCGATCTAAAGCCTACGGATCAACGCCCCGCGATTGTGTTCTTTTTTGGCGGTGGTTGGTCGGGGGGCACTCCCAAGCAATTCTATCAGCAAGCCAGAGATATGGCAGAGCTGGGTCTGGTCGCATTTTCTGCGGAGTATCGAGTGCGCGGTAGGAATAAGACGACGCCTTTTGAGTGCGTCAAGGATGGCAAGTCGGCCATTCGTTGGGTGCGCGCGCATGCCAGCGAACTGGGAATCGACCCCGAGCGGATTGTGGCCTCTGGTGGTTCCGCTGGCGGCCATGTGGCAGGGGCGACCGGTGTGCTTTCCGGGTATGAAGAATCTGGAGAGGATTTAGCCATCAGCTCGCAGCCAAATCTGATGATTTTGTTTAATCCCGTCCTCGATACCACGGAGGCGGGCTATGGTGCTGAGCGTTTTAAGCCAGAACAACAGACCGACTTGTCGCTCTGCCACCAAGTTCACCCCGACATTGTCCCGACGATCGTCTTTCATGGCACTGCAGACACGACGGTGCCCTTTGAAAATGCCGAGCGCTTCACTCGTTTGATGCAGGAGGCGGGCAACGAGTGCGTGTTGGTTCCAGCCGAGGGTAAAGAGCATGGCTTTTTTAACGGCTCATTCTTTCGCCGTAAAAGTGATGATGTGGATTACCGCCTGATCCTCGATCACAGCGTGGATTTTTTGCGTCAGCATGGGTATCTGAGTGCGCTGTGATCGCAGTTTTGATCGCTTGCGTCTGCTATCCCGTTAACGGGGGATACTTTCCCCTCAGTATGTATGTTAGATTAGTTACATTTTATGAGTAGATTCTATATGAAAAAAATACACAAAACGATTTTATCCATATCATGCTTACTGGTGGCGACTGGTTACGCCCTAGAGCCATTAAAGGATTCATCGGATCAATATGAAGGACGCATCGCGCAGCGGATGTTTTCGAAATTGGATACCAATCGTGATGGCGCCTTTACTGCCGACGAAGACCCCGCGCAGTGGAAGAAAAACAAGAAGTTGGATGCGAACGCTGATGGCGTAATTATACTTGAAGAATTGAAACTTAATTCGCTCAAGTATATTGACAGTCCAGGCCGCCAAATTCGCAACGTCTTGTTTAAACGCACTTCAACGGGCGATGTGTATCTGGATTTCTATTTCCCTGATGTGGATGACAGTGACAAAAAGCCAGTGGTTTTATATACCCATGGCGGTGGATGGGCCGCCGGCAGTAAGCAAGGCGCGGGGCATGCCTCTTTTGGAGTGGTGCATCAGGCACTTTTGAAAGAGGGCTTCTGTGTCGTATCCGTGGGCTATCGTTTGTGGTCGAAGGATGGGCAGACCTCAATGCGAGATTGTGTGATCGATTCCAAGGATGCACTTCGTTTTATTTCAGCCTACAGCAAAGAGCTGGGGATTGATCCGATGAAGATGTATACATTCGGCGATTCCGCAGGCGGGCATATCGCTCAGATGGTATTACTGTCACCGCCTGAGACTTTGGACGGTGACCCAGAATTGGCCCAATATACTTATCAAACGGTCGGTGGCGTTTCTTGGTATGGTCCCTGCGACTTTCAAGATGAACAATTGTTTAATCACGATGACCGTGAGAATTTCCGCGATCGCTTTGGCCCACGCATCATGGGAGCGAATTCCACGCCGGAGGATAAGGAGGCGCGTTATCGTGAGATGAGCCCCGTGAGCTATCTCAGCCCAGACAGCCCGCCCTTGTTGATGTTGCAAGGTGACCAGGATACCACCATCCCCGTGAAGCAAGCCTATCGCATGCAAGAAACTCTGGAGGCGATTCCTGCGCCCGTTGAAATCGTGATCGTTAAAAATGCCGGACATAATTGGCGCAGCGTGGACGCACCGATCGACCCCAGTCGTGATGAGATCATTCAACAAACGATTAACTTTTTCCTGAATCATCGTTAAGTGTTGGCTCAATTTTTCAGTAAGTAAAAGCACGATGAAATACCTCTACCGACTCGTATTAGGCCTTGGCCTTTTCCTTCATTGTTCACTCCAGGCTTCGCTGCAGCTGGGCTCCTTGTTCACTGATCACATGGTGCTGCAGCGCGACATGCCGATCCCTGTTTGGGGCATTGCCGAGGCAGAAGCGACGGTTCAAGTGAGTTTTGGAGATCAGGTGAAGCGGACGACTGCGGATGCAGCAGGGAAGTGGATGCTGCGACTGGATCCAGCGCGCGCGAGTTTTGAAGCACAAACAATGACCGTGCAGGTTTTGGCATCGGACGATGCCACTATTGAGCTTTCGGATATATTAGTGGGTGAAGTCTGGATTTGTTCAGGGCAGTCGAATATGCAGTTTCATGTCAATTCGGTGCCTGAATTGAAGGCATTGACTTCACAGGCAAAGCACATCCGTAGTTTCGAAGTCAAACGAACGGTAGCCTTTAGCGAGCAGTCCACTTGTGAAGGGGAGTGGGTCGACAGTTACCCGAGCAGCGCCGTGGCTTATGGCTTTGCGCACTTTCTACAAGAACAGGCCGAGGTACCTGTGGGGATCATTCTCACCGCATGGGGGAGTTCCTCGCTGGAGGCTTGGATGCCACGCGATATGGTCGCAACTGTGCCGCATTTCAGAACAATGATGGAGAAGTTCGATGCAGATAGTGTCACGCGTCGAAAAATTCAGTCGATACTCGATGGCCCTCAACCATGGTCGAAGTCGGACGATGTATTTCTTCGCAGGCAGGCGAATATTTTATACAATGCGATGATGGCGCCATTGGCTCCGTTTGCCTCACGCGGATTGGTTTGGTATCAAGGAGAGCGCAACACACAGTCGATGCACGGCATGGTGGAGACGCCCTGGTTCTCTTATAACTCCGGGATGCTCAAGTATGGGGATGCCCTGAAGGAGTGGATGCTGCGATACCGGCAGGAGTGGGGACGGGATGATTTTCAATTCCTCGTTGTGATGCTGCCCGGATATTATAAAGCGCTTGAAACGGGACCACAGGGGGACGCCGAAAGCCCGGTTACGCATTCCTGGGCATGGATGCGTGAATCTCAGCTGAAAGCTTTGGACTTAGCACATGTAGCGATCGCAAATACCATTGATCTTGGGGATGAGAAAAACATACATCCCAGAGACAAGCTACCAGTTGCTGAGCGTTTGGCACTACTGGCTGCGCGTGATACACTCGGCCTGGAGATCACGGCAGAGGGGCCGATGATGCAGAATGTGGAGGCCAGTGAGGATTCGCTCGTCGTGCACTTTAAGCATGCTTCCGGTCTGACCACGACTGATGGCAACGCGCCGACCGCATTTTGGATCGCTGATGAATCGGCCAAGTGGGTGCCGGCCACGGCTGAGATTCGGGGTCAGACTGTAGTGCTTCGCTCGCCGGAGCTAAAGCGCCCGCTCTATGTCCGTTATGCCTTTGCCGGGAAGCCGAACGTTAACCTTGTCAACGGTTCAGGGCTCCCAACCTATCCCTTCCGCACGGATTCTTTTCAACCTTAATGGATATGTCTTTGCTCAACACATCTCGTAATCTTATCTTTGCTCTGTCTCGGGGGGCGCTTGCGCTGCTCGCCACGGGCTCGTTCTCTTTAATTGCCAAAGACGATTTGGCGGAAGACCCCTTTGAATTAGCGCTCTCGCAAGAACATGCGGGGGATGGTCAAAAGCACTGGGAGGGGAAGAGCCCCGAGGAATTACGTGTGTGGGCCAAACAGAATTTGCATCGTAAATTGACTGCCAAACGGACGATCGACGCCGAAGCGCACCCTGAGTGGGCTTGGTTTCGCAAAGCGGGGCTAGGGCTCTTTTTACACTGGGGGCCGACCAGTGCCAACCCAGCGACCGGTGATGCCTGGGCGATGGTATGGTCGCAGCGCAAAGCAGATTCGGGGCGCTTTATGCAGCTCCCCGAAGCGATGTTTGCGGTGGCTGAGACCTGGAACCCTGAGAATTATCAACCTGACCGGTGGCTGGCAGCGGCCAGTAAGGCGGGCTTTGCTTATTCAGTGCTAACGACACGTCATCACGATGGCTATGCGTTGTGGCCGAGCGACCACGGCACCTGGGATACCGGCGATCTAATGGGAGGACGTGATTTGGTCCGAGATTACGTGGACGCTTCGCGCAAAAACGACATGAAGATCGGCTTTTACTACTCGGGCCCGAATTGGCATTATGACTATAAGAACCGCGAGTTCATGCATCCTGCCCAAAAGGACTTTCAGCTGAATTATAAGCATGAGCGGGTGGGGAAGACCTCAAAGCTCACACCCTTGATGGCGCTCTCTGGGCCAGAGGAGCAGGCTGAGTCCATTGGTCAGGTGCATGAGCTGATGTCCAATTACGGTCCGATCGATGTGATCTGGTGGGATGGCTCTGTCTCCGTCAGCGAGGAGGAGCTTAAAGTATTGCAGCCGAATATATTCGTAGCGCGTGGAAATATCGCGACGCCGGAAGGTGGGCATCAGGGTGCCAGCCACAATGTAAAAGTGACCAACGAAGCCGGCTGGTGGTGGGAGTCTTGTCAAAAGTCAGAAAATAGTTTTACGCCGAATTGGCACTACGGGGTCGAGTGTGAAACGAACCACTGGGACACCAATACCTTACTCACAGAGCTGATACGTTGTCGTTCGCTGGGAGGGAATTTACTGGTCAATGTGCCACCACGCGGGAACGGCGAAATGATGGATTGGTTTTATGAGCTCTGCGACGAGATGGCTGCCTGGATGGCGCACTCCCGCGAAGCGACTTATGATGTCGATCTCGATGCGCCCTTGCCGACCTTGGACAAGACGCAGAACTACACCACCAAGCGAGCGAATGTTTACTATTCCTTACCCGATGCGGAGAATGCGGTCTTTATCCGCGACGTGTCGCGCCCCGTGCAAGTGAGCCTATTACGCACGGGAGAGCCATTGGACTTTACTTACCGCGACTCTGCATTGCGCGTGGTCGTGCCTGCTGCGATGCGAACTGATTTACCGGACATGGTGAAAATCGTATTTTAAACTAAAAAGATAGAAGGCTATTTATGATTTGTAAGAAACTATTCTGTTTGCTGGGGCTCGGGGCTGCCGTGCTACTGACTGGCGAACTCGCAGCCCAGACTTTGGCGGGTAGCCGTCCGAATATCATCTTAGTGATGACCGATGACCAAGGCATGGGTGACCTGTCCTGCATGGGGAACGAGATTGTGCGCACGCCGCATATTGATCGCTTCTACAAACAGTCGACCCGCTTTACCGACTTTCAAGTCAGCCCGACCTGTGCGCCGACCCGTGCGGCCATCATGAGCGGACGTTTTCCGTTTAAGGTGGGGGTGACGCACACGATCTTACAACGCGAGCGCATGGCCCTGGATGTGCATACGCTGCCACAAGCACTGAAAAGTGCGGGCTATGCAACAGGTCTGTTTGGTAAATGGCATTTGGGGGACGAAGCCGAGTATCGCCCGCAAAGCCGGGGCTTCGATGAAGTGCTGATGCATGGAGCGGGCGGCATCGGGCAGACGGGCTTGGGCGATTTTGCGGCCAATAAAGAGAATCCATATTTCGATAATGTCTTATTGCACAACGATACAGTTGTGCAGACCCAAGGCTTTTGCACTGACGTGTTTTTTGATGCAGCCGAAGGCTGGATTCAGCAGCAACATGAGGCAGGTCAACCATACTTTGCCTACTTATCTCTGAATGCGCCTCATGGTCCCATGTATGCGCCTGAAGAATACAAACAGCACTTCCTGTCAGAAGGCTACGATGAAGATACCGCAGCTCGGTATGGCATGATTGAGAATGTCGACGACAACTTTGGGCAACTCATGGCCTTACTCAAAAAATGGAAGGCATTGGATAACACCTTAATCATCTTTATGACCGATAACGGCATGTCGATGAAGACCATCCTACGAGATGGCGAAAAAATTTCCCCGTTCAATGCCAACATGCGGGGCCGTAAAAACTCGCCCAACGAAGGTGGCACTCACGTTCCAGCTTTTTGGCAATGGAAGGGTGTTCTCAAGCGTGGTGTGGACATCGATGCCTTGGTCGCGCACATCGATTTATATCAAACTTTCGCCGAGTTAGCAGGAGCACAACTGCCGGCTGATATGCAAAGCCTTGATGGACGCTCTTTGCTACCGTTGCTGGAAGACCCTCAAGCTGATTGGGCTGACCGTGAGCTGTTCTTCCATTGTGGCCGTTGGAAGACCGGAGAGCGCGATACCTATAAATATCGTAATAACGCCGTGCGCACCGAACGCTGGCGCTTTGTGAATAATCAGCAACTCTACGATATCCAGCAAGATCCGGGGGAGACCAAAGACGTGTCGCATCAGTTTCCTGAAGTCGTGTCGCAACTTCGCAAGTCATACGACCAGTGGTGGGACTCCGCTTTGCCCTTGATGGTCAACGAAGGGCTTCCGCGCATTAAAGGCGATCATCCCTTGCAACAGCTTTACGAAGCGCAGCAAGAATCTGGGGAAATCGTAAACTGGACCCCAGAGAAGCTTTAGCAGTAAGAACCAGGTTGCCTCACTGTCCATGCGGCTTGAGGGCGTTCTTAGCGCAGCTGAAAACCTGCTTGTTGCCTTGTCCGACATGACCCTTTTTTGTAATCCTCATCTGGAGTGGCAGCTGATTTTGTATTCACTTCAACTCCTATTTTGACTTGGACCTGCGGGGGACTTTCGTTCGGATTTTTCTGAAAAAGCTCGGCGTATGCGCAAGATGCTGCCAGAGAGACAGGTTTTTTCTAAATATGCAGTCCTCCAATCCATCCACGCTCAGTCTGTTGCGGCTCATTGCTTTACATGTCCTCTTTATCGCGGCCAGTAATTACTTGGTGCAGTTCCCGATTCAAATTTTCGGCCTTCATACTACTTGGGGCGCATTCAGTTTTCCATTAATCTTTCTGACCACTGACCTCACCGTGCGCATCTGTGGGGCTGGGTTGGCGCGGAAGGTGATCTTTATTGCGATGTTTCCCGCCTTGTTGCTTTCGTATCTGATATCTGTGCTGTTTTTAGACGGGGCGTATCAGGGGGCCGGGCAATTACTGTCATGGAATGCATTTATCGCACGTATTGCGGTGGCAAGTTTTGCTGCTTATGCGATCGGACAACTGTGTGATGTCTTGGTGTTTAATCGACTCCGGCAGAGACAGCAGTGGTGGTTAGCTCCTGCGGCATCAAGCGTCTTTGGGAATGCGGTGGATACGGTCGCTTTTTTTGCAATCGCATTTTATGCGTCCAGCGATCCATTTATGGCTGCGAACTGGATGGAAATTGCAGCAGTTGATTACGCCTTTAAATTACTCATCAATATTCTCCTGTTTCTCCCTGCATATAAAGTGGTGTTACGCAGTTTACAGCGGCGATTGGAAGCGTCGACATAGGAGCCGCAAATGCGGCTTTGCTACTGGATCTGGTGGCTCACGCCAAGGAGCAGCTAGCAGTTTTAAGTGCGTCTACTGCAACTTAAGTTTCCATACTGAAGCTGAGTGCGGGAGGGCATCGGAGGTTCCATTTGCACTGTTTAATTTTAAGCAGACGCGACCCTATATATTTTGCGTTTCATCTTTTACTTTTTTGTACGCATCCTTCAATAGTCTTATTCCTTTGCCTTTTAACCTCCAGTCCAGCGGCTAATAGCAGCTCTCGGCACATTTTGTCTACATCAGCTATATTCTATGTCTATTCGAATCAAAGTGGCGACTACTGCCAAAGAACTCAGTGATGTCTATCGCCTGCGCTATCAGGTTTATGTGGTCGAAGAAGGGCTTTATGGCAGTGTGAGTGGAGACATCATTATTGATCGGTTTGATGCCCTGCCGAATACCGCTAATATTATTGCTTACGAGGGTGCGACCCCTGTGGGCACTATGCGTACTAACTTTGATAGCGAGGTATTGTTGCCGGCGGACGAAAGTTACGACTTTAGTGAATACCGTGAACGTGCGAACGAGCAAGCTCAGGCGCAGGGACTCGATCGGGCTTTGTTGGGCTGTTCTGGTATGCTGGCGATCGCTAAAAAGTGGCGTAATCGTAGGGATCTGTTTCGAGCTTTGTTTAAGCTAAGTTGTGATGTCGGGCATTCGTGGGGCGTGAGCCATATTATTGTAACCGCAAGGAGTGAGGCGCAGAGTATGTACCGGCGTATGGGCTTTGAAGCGCTCGAAGATGAGCTTTGGTATGAGCCGGCAGGCGCGCACATCGTGCCGATGGTCAGCGAGCTGGAGCGAATTTATCAATGGGCCTTCGGCGGTATGGTGGGCAAAAGCGACTTGCTGGAACGATTCAGTGGCTGTTTTCAGTACCTACTCTTCAGCGCCGGGGATTCAATTTTTTGCGAAGGTGATCAAGGGGACGAAGCTTATATTGTCAGCGCAGGTGCGGTGGATATTTCCCGCAAGGAAGGGGACGATCAGCTGAATCTGGCTACATTGAGCACGGGCTCTTTGTTTGGCGAATTGTCCTTGATAGATGAGCAAGCCAGATCGGCGGATGCCACGGCCGCGAAGAATACAGAACTGGTGGTGCTCAACCGTAAGACCTTTTGGGATAAGGCCCACGATGATCCGGAATACCTGCGCAGCTTGCTTTCGATCTTAAGTAAACGTCTGCGTGATGTCGATGACCGCGCCTTTGCCTATGCCCATGGCTCCACTGATTATCGGCTCAATTTTTTCCTTAATAAAGTTAAAGCACATGCGCTGCCTTTGAATAAATCCCCACAAGATTCTAAGGCAAAAATAAGTACCACTGCATTTGCTTATATGGCCAGCGCCCGGCTGGAGGAGGCCCTTGCATTTTTGGATCAATTACAGCTTGAAGGTAAGCTCAAGTATACGGATACAAGCATCACCTTTTATGGAGAACAGACACAGTGAAGAATGATCAAGCCAGTTCCACCGCATATACCGTGCTACAGGGCATTTTACACGTGGCCCAAGCCTCGCCTTATAGCTATTTAGTTGAAGATGAGGTGGTCGAGCTGGGACAGCAAATTTTGCAGGGCACTGAAGAGGGCCGCAATCGGCTGAAACAGTTGGCTACGCCGATGTTTACATGGTCGGTCAAGTTTCGTGAGCGCTTGGTTTTGCCAGGCATTACGCTGCATTATATTTTGCGCAAACGGCACGTGGAAGCGATTAGCCAACAGGCGATTGAAGAGGATGGCGTCACCCAAGTGGTCATGCTCGGCGCAGGTTTTGATACCTTGTCGTGGCGATTTCACAAAAGGTATCCACATGTCAATTTCATTGAAATCGACCATCCTGCCACTCAGAAGGCCAAAGTGGCGGGGCTGAATCCGGGGGGCGCGTCTAATATGCACTTTCTGAGTGTCGACTTCGCGCATCAGACCCTGCAGCACGAACTGAGTCATTTCGCCGGATTTGAGCCAGGGCGTAAGACCTTATTTATCTGCGAAGGGGTGATGATGTATTTGCCCGAGCAGGCGGTGCATGTTCTGTTTCAATCCATCCGAGCGCTGACCGGGGCTGGCAGCCAATTTCTATTCTCGACCCTGGAGCCGCGAAATAGCCCGAGAAACACGATCCCTAGCCTCTTGTATTATCACTTAAAGCTGATTGGAGAGCCGATCGCTTGGAGCATCGGCAGCGAGCGAATGGCCGATTTCATTCAGCAGCATGATTGCGAATTAAAGTCACTGGCAGGGCGGGATGCGCTGCTTGAGCGCTTTGTTAAAGACGATCGTAAACTACACTTGCACAGCGGCGAGTATTTCACCTTGTGTGAATACAAATAAGGGGTTTTTAGAGGCTTTATATAGCTTAATTTCTCTAGTGGATTTGCTTTAATCTGTTTAATTGAAATGATTATTGCCTATTTACATCTAAATAGCATCTTCGCTGGATTGAGATATTAGAATTCAGTTCTTTTAAAATGAATCATTGATTTCTAGCCATCTTGCCTTGCACTATGCTCAATTAAATGAGGTTTAATCCTTTTAATAAAAATGAAAAATACTAATTTTGGAAAGATGGTGTCGGCGGCGCGTAAGGCGCAGGGTTTGACGCAGCTCGAATTGCAGGATTTGTGCGGTGTGAGCGCATCTGTGATTTATAAAATAGAATCAGGTCGCGACGATTTCAGCTTGCGTAATCTGGTGGCGGTTTTGGATGCCCTGAGGATTCAGTTGCAGGCAAAAAGTCCCTTAGGCGTCGAGGTGCAGCTGAATGGATAGTTTGCGATTATTTGTCGGGCAGGTCTATGCTGGAGAGTTGCAGCGTGATGCAGTCGGCATCCGTTTTTCTTATGCGGATGGCTACCAGGGGGCTCCAGTATTCCTGAATTGGCCGCTGGCGTCTGAGGGGCTTTCTTGGGAGACCTTGCCGCCCGAGTTGAGTGGCTTACTACCTGAAGGTATGCAGCTTGAGCAATGGCGTGCTGCGCCCGTTACGGATTCGAGTGAATGGGGGCTGCTGGCTGCGGTGGGGGCGGATCTGCCGGGGCTGATTTCAGTCTTGCCGAGTGGCTCTGAGTCGCTGCCCTTAGGGCGTACGGCTGAGGGCCTCAAATCCTTGAATCGGGCACGGATACAGCCTGAATTAGACGCCTTGCCATACTGCGAGAGTGAACTGGCTGAGTTTAATACGGCGGCGGGTTTCCCCCATTCACTGGCGAGTTCTGGAGCCAGTGCGAGTGCGGTGTATTCGCGCAAGCAATCGGCGTTTAAGCTGGTGAAGCTTAATGGTAGCTATCGACTGACACCGGAGTCTCCGGACACTGTTGGGCAGGTAGAAAATCAGCTGTTGACGACCCAATTGGCGCAGGACGCGGGGCTGGCGGTGGCTTCGGTGGGGCGGCTGCGGACGACGGATGGACGGGCCGTTCTGTGGGCCGAGCGTTTCGACCGCACGGGCGCCTCTAATAGTCAGCGTTTACGAGTGGAATCTGCCTGCCAACTACTGGGGAAAGCTCGCACGGCTAAATATGAGGGCTCGCTGGAGGCGATTGCTGAATTGATACGTCAATACTGCACAAATCCTAAGATTCAGTTGATGCGCTTCTTCCATCGTGTGTTGTTTGGCTGGCTGTCGGGGAATGGCGGCCTCCACTTAAAGAAATGGGCACTTTTACAGAATGGGAACCTTATCGAGTTATCACCTGCTTATGGCATGATGAATCACGCGATTACCCGAAAGGACGCTAGCGAGAGCGCTTTATCGCTAGCTGGGCGGCGCGCAGGCTGGGATCGCGACAGCTTGTTGGAGTATTTGGGGAAGGAAGTTTGCGGGCTGAATCTGCGAATGATAGACCGCGTGCTGCATCAACTCGAGGCCGTACCTTGGGAGCCACGAATTCTTGGCAGTGGTCTCTCTAAAGCGAGCCAGCAGGCCTATTTCGAACTGCTCAGCGAGCGCTGGCGAAGATTACAGGACTAGGTAGTTCAGCGAAGCTAAGAATCGGTCCATCTCTCGCACGGTTGCAGTGTAGTAAGGCATCTGCGCTTCGGTGTAGTTGAAGAACCCATGCCCTTGTCCCTCGTAAAAATGCAGGTCGCAGCGGCGCCCGAGTGCTTCCATTTCTCGTTTGTAATCTTCAGCTGTTTGGACTGGCACATGCACGTCTTGGCTGCCGAATAATACCAGGGTGGGGGGCGTCGCTGCGCTCAGATTATGGGCTGGGGAGAACGCCTGCCAATAATCTTTGACTCGCTCATAGCCATAGCCTGTCGGGCCATTGTTATAAACGGGGTTGAAGAGCACTAGAGCTGCGGGCTTACAGCTGATCGAAAGGTCGTCGCTACTTTCATTGAAAGATTCAAGCGTGGCGGTGGCTGCGGCGACATGTCCGCCCGCCGAGCCGCCACCGGCAATAATATGCTTTGGGTCGATGCCAAGTTCGGGCGCGTGGGCACGTAGCCAGCGTATCGCAGATTTGCCATCTTTGACACATTCTTGCGGGCTGCTGCCGTGTTTTTTTTGCAATCGATATTCCGCGGATACGGCAAGCATTCCGCGAGAGGCTAAGTATTCGCAATGCGGGAAAAATTGGCTCGGAGCCCCTGCCATCCAGCCGCCGCCGTGGAAAAAAATGATTGCCGGCCGTCGATCGCTCGCGGTGTGTCCTGGTGGAAGAAATACATGTAAATTGAGCGCGTGGCCATCGACCTCTTTGTACACTCGCGTCAGCGATGGGTCGAAGCCTTGTATGTTGAGGCCTTCGGATGAGGAAATGTGGGACATACTAGCAACAAAGCGGTCCTGCCCGTGCCGCGTCAAGTCGCGGTCTAATTTTTTAAGTCGCTTCTAAGCCTAAGTTCGCGAGATTAAGCTATGACTTTTTCACAACTCGGTATGGCATCATACTTTTCGCAAGCGCTCACGCGGCATGGCTTTGTTGCGCCGACCCCCATCCAAAGCGCAGCCATTCCCGCGATTTTAGAAGGCTCGGATGTGCTGGGTGTCGCTAAGACGGGCTCGGGAAAAACTGCGGCTTTTGTTCTGCCTATTTTGCAAAAGCTCGACGCGACTGCGGCCGATTCACATCGAGCCCCCAGCGTGTTGGTGCTCGTGCCGACACGCGAGTTGGCGGATCAAGTAGCTGGGGTCTGGGGCGATTTTATTCCGAGCTTAAGTCACGCCTGCAGTTGCGTGGCTGTCTATGGTGGTGTCTCGATTAATACCCAGATGCAGGCTATGAACCGTGTGGACGTTTTAGTGGCCACGCCGGGACGTTTGCTGGACCTGCTGGATAAGAATGCGGTGGCGCTGTCGAATGTATCTACCCTGGTCTTAGACGAAGCGGATAAGTTACTGAACCTTGGCTTTGAGGCGGAGCTGAATCAACTCTTAGGCTTATTGCCGGGGAAGCGGCAGAATTTGCTCTTTTCGGCCACATTGAATGAAACTATCTCGGCAATGCAGCGAGTGATTCTAAAGGATCCGAAGCTATTGCAGGTCGATGAAGTGGGGGAGTCGATCGAACACATCCGCCAGCATGGGTATTTCGTCTCCGAAGAGCGTAAGGGGCCCCTGCTGCGCTACTTAATCAAAGAAGGAGGCATGCAGCGTGTCTTAGTCTTTGTGTCCTCGCGCAAGAAGGCCGATAATCTCACCTTCAAGCTGCGCAAGAATAAGATCAACGCCTGGCCGATACATTCCAAGATGGGGCAGCAGACGCGAAAAGACACTCTGGAAGGCTTTAAAGAAGGGCTCTTTCCAGTCTTGATCGCCACTGATCTATTGGCGCGCGGGATCGACATCGATTGTCTCTCGCAGGTGATCAACTACGAGCTCCCGCGTTCGCCTAAGGACTACCTGCACCGCATCGGGCGCACCGGTCGCGTCGAGGCCAGTGGCGAGGCGATTTCGCTGATCACGCCCGAGGAGGCGCATCACTTTAAAGTCATTCAGAAAAAGATGGGCCAGAAGGTGCCGATGGCTGCAAGTGACGAGATCGACCTGAGCGGGTATTGATTGGCTGGGAACGGCTGCTTCAGCTGCCGCAGAGAATCAGCCTAGTGGTGCATAAACAAAACAGACGTGGGGCAGCTAAAGCAGCCCGTCCTTGTGGCGACTCAGCTTTTGCGCTCGGGGCGGAGTTGTCGCTACATCGCTTCGGTTAATCCTCGATGTATGTTAGGAAAATACGCACCAATGCTGAATCGTTGGCAGAGACTGAATCTAAGAGTCGCAGGGTGACTTGATCAAATTCAGGGTTGATGGGCGTGCGCTCGCCAACTTCCTGATACAGGTTATCGATGGCTAGCCATTCTTGAGTGGCTGGGGCGTAACGCTGCAGCTGATAGTGCAAGTTGGGCGCATTGTTGCGCACTGGCAGGCTGAATTGGAAGTGGTCGCTACCTTGTTCACTGCTGACGATACTCAAGGGCAGCTGGTAGATGTCACTTTTGCTCGGGTCTAGGTTGAAGGCGAATTCTACTAGGTTTGCATTTGAATCTTGATCCATGTCTTCGATGGCGTCGCTCTCGCCATGCATGCGCTGGCTGAGCGTGAATTTCTCACGTTCCCAAAATTCATAACGCGTCAGAATCGGAAGTAGGGTGAGGTCTTGAGTCGTGCTTAATGGATTGGTCGCATCATTGTCATTGACCACGATATTTAAGTTCACAGGGCTAGAGCTTATCGGCGTAAAGTTTAAGCCGTATTGCGCACTGAGTGTGGTATTGATACGGTCAATCGGGGCGGTGAGTGTCAGTTGCCCGGTGCCATTTCCAGTAATCTGGGTTGCGCTTAGACCATTAGGGATGCTTGTGCTGAGCTCTAACTGCCCGCTTGAAACTGTGAGCGTTAAACTGGAGTGATTTAGGGCATCGGCATCGCTGATGGCGATACCTCTGAGATAAGTTGTGCTGAGCTCGCAAACTTCAAATTCAGCGGGGCTGATGATCTCCGGAGCGGCATTGGGCTCTGTGATTTCAATGGTGACTGTGTGCGTGCGCGTGCTGGATCCATCGTTGTCGTCAACGGAGATCCGGATCGCTCCTGTGCCCTCGCTGTTATTGGCTGTGAAGTAGACGGTTCGAGTGTCGCCAGTGCCAGTAATTGATATCGAACTATTGGCAATCAAGCTAGTATCTAGTGAAGTGGCGCTACTGCTGATTGAGCTGATTGCAGTATCTGAATCACTAATGTTGAAAGTAAATGAGCTGCGGACGCCTGGAGCGACGGTTTTGAGCGTGGTGCCTGAGATGATGGGGGCCACTGAGGTGCCTCCTGATCCGTCTCCGACGTCGAGGCTGGCCTCATTGAGCACTTGGCTCCACTGCGCATAAACGGTAATGCTGGGGCTAGAATCAGCCGGCGTGTTGGTATAGTTAACGCGCATGGCGCCGTATTGCAGTATGACTGTCTCTTCGACGAGTTCTTGATCCTTGGCGCCGTTCCAGTTGATCTCCTGCAACATCAGTCCGCGTAAGTCGACATCGTAAAAGGGGGTGCTGGAGGCACTGGTCCCGCGAGGAGTCATCTCAACTGCGAGCAGCCGAGCCGAGCTGATCTGTTGCCCGGTTGCCAATCGCTCGAATAATTTGGGGGAAGCTGTGTTGATGGATTTTGTGATCGTAAACGGCTGAAAACTGGCTCGACCAGCCCCGGAACCACTGCCACCACTTCCAATGCTGATTGTATTCTCGACGCCGAGTTCAAAGGTCCACAACTCATTCCAACCCTGATAGTTCGTATTTTTACTTTCGCCTGCGAAGCCCTCGGCACCGCCCTCGAACTGCATATACGCATCCCATGCGGCCACGCTGTACGAGCTGGAGAGCCATAGCGCAATGACGGAAGCTAAAATTCGAGATTTCACAACTCAGTCAGGAATCCAGTCAGGAATCAAATTCTCGTGTTGCTGACCTAGTTGATTTCCAAAGAAGCCTCATTGAGCACTTGGCTCCACTGCGCAGTCTTTGCCGGCTCGAAGCTTCCGTCGAGTTTTTGCTTATAATAGTCAATTTGCATCGCGCCATACTGAATCACGATGGTTTCTTCCACGATATCATCCCCATCACTACCAGACCAGGAGATGTCTTGTACCATTACAAATTTCAGGGTGTACCTGAGAAATGTGTCACCCGATGGACTGCCCGATTGACGCATGTAAATGATCATCTCGTCGAGATGTTGGCCATTGGTCAGATGAGTAAAGAAGCCCGTGCTCGCAGTATCGACCTTTTTGGTGAGGGTCATTGCTTTGAAAGTCGCACGGCCTGCACCTCCGCCTCCGCTGATAGAACCAATATTCACAGTGTTTTCCGCCCCGATCTTAAAGGAAAGCACCTCAAAGGCACCTAAACGTTGAGCCTCTTGGTCCAGGGTTTCACCGATGACCGTTGTGCTATCTGTCGCATACATGAAAACGTCATAGGAAGCATTTGCCGTCAAAAGTGGGCCACTGGCAATGAAGAGATAGAGGCAGCTCAGCAGCCAAGACTTGGGGGCTCGTAGTGTTTTCATAGTCGGAATCAAGGAAGTGAACAGCTAAGCAGGACTGCTGTGCAGCAGGGAAAATGGACTGTGTATAGAGCTTTAGCACAAATTTCCGCGATTAGAAAGTCTTAATGCCTCGATGCGTCAGCTTAATAGTCGGAGTCGTATGTTTTAGAAATAAGCCTATTGGAGACATTTGATCACGATTAATTCAATCGTCTCGAGCTCTGAGTGCATTAAATAGACTTCGTTCTTTATCGCCTCAGGGATCTGACTAGTGTGCTCCGTTTTTCTACAGAGATTAATATGAATATCGAATCCTACATCCGCGTGACTCCAGACTTTCCTAAGCCTGGTATCATCTTCCGTGATTTTACGCCTTTACTCGCCGATGGCCCGGCTTTTAAGGCTTTGATTGATCAGCTTAGCGCGCGCTATGCTGGCAAAGCAATCGATGTGGTGGTGGGGATCGAGGCGCGCGGCTTCGTCTTAGCATCCGCCTTGGCCTACGCTTTGGGCGCCGGCACGGTATTGATCCGAAAAGCTGGCAAGTTGCCGCACGCCACGCATGCGCAAGAATATGAGCTCGAATATGGCTCCAGTGTCTTGGAAATCAGCTGCGATGCCTTGCAGGCGGGGCAACGCGTTTTGGTGGTCGACGATGTGCTGGCCACTGGCGGCACAATCGGCGCGGCGGTCCAGCTGCTGAGCGAACACTTCGCAGTCACGATTGAAGAGCTGGCATTTCTGATCGAACTCGATGACTTAAAAGGGCGCGAAAAGCTGCCCCAGTTGCCGATCCATTCAGTCTTTCACTATTAGTCTATTAGGCATGACTCGTGCTCAGCCGCGAATACTATGAAAATGAAAATTTGGTGTAATCTTGCTCTTGGGGATGTAGAGCGAAAGCTTTTGCTAGACGGTCTGCACGGTCATGAACTGATTGAGTCCGAGGTCGGGGCGGCCTCAGTTCTTGCGGAGGCGGAGAGTGATCCTCTTCTAAACGAGGTCGATGTGGCCTTGGGCCAACCGGCCCCGCAGGACGTGCTCCAGGCGCCCAAACTTAAATACTTGCAGATCACCAGCGCGGGATACGCGCGCTATGATACGCCGAGCTTTCGTGCGGGCGTGCAAGCGCGCAATATTACGGTTGCGAATAGTTCGGGCGTGTATGACCTGCCCTGCGCGGAGCATTTGATGGCCTTCATGTTAGCACAAAGCCGTAATTTGCCAGCTGCGCTTTCGGAGAATTCCTGTGCCAGTGGCAGCGCGGAATGGAATGCGCTGCGCGCGGGCTGTCGGCCCTTGGCCGGCCAGTCGGTCTTGATCTTGGGCTATGGTGCGATCGCCGAAATGTTTGTGCAACTGCTGGCCCCCTTTAATATGAATGTCACTGCGGTGCGGCGCTCGCCCACCAGGAGCGAACGGGTGCCGACCGTCGCGTTGGATGCCTTGCCGGGCGTTTTGGGACAGGCGGACCACATCATCAGTATCTTGCCTGAAAGCGCGCAAACTTTGAACTTTGTCGACGCCAAGTTCTTGGCCGAGGTCAAAGCGGGGGCTGCTTTTTATAATATCGGTCGCGGCACCACCGTGAATCAGGCAGACTTGGCCGATGCGCTGCGCAGTCAACACTTGCATTCCGCCTGGTTGGATGTGACCGATCCGGAACCACTGCCGGAGCAGCATCCCTTGCGGGATTTGCCAAACTGCCACATTACGCCACACACTGCGGGCGGGCATTTGGGTGAATCGCTCAGCGTCATACGACACTTCTTGAAAAACTTGCAGGCCTTCGAATCCGGCCAGCCCTTACAGAATCGGATTATGTAGCTTTATCTTTCAGTCTGGCAGGACCAGCATTCCGAGAGATAGCCGTCCACCGTGTTGTGACAGTTCGGGCAAGTCCATTCCGGCAGCTCTTTCGTGTCTTGATGCAAATACTCCTCGATAATTCGTTTCGCCTCATCCGCCTGGGCATCCTCCAGCACATGGATGCTCGGGTAGAGGCTCGGAATCGGGATTTCCGTAATGTTGCCCCCGGTCCAATTTTTCACCAAAGTAGGAATGCCAGATTCTCGCAAAATACCATCGATCAAGCCGATCGATGAACTGTCATGATGTCTGTAAACTTCTTGCATAAGGCTTCGGGGTTAAGAAAAGCCATAGCTTGCTACATAAAAGCTCAAGTAGCAATATAAAGATTGGGCATTGGGGGCGTTTGAATCGTACTGTCTGGTTGCTGGCGTATTTCATAACCAGTTCATCCCCACGCGAGTGGGGAATGCCCGTCGAAGCTGGTGAGGGTTATGTTGCCCTTCGGTTCATCCCCACGCGAGTGGGGAATGCTTTTTTATGCTGCAACCGCAGCCGACTGACCACGGTTCATCCCCACGCGAGTGGGGAATGCCCGTCGAAGCTGGTGAGGGTTATGTTGCCCTTCGGTTCATCCCCACGCGAGTGGGGAATGCTTCGCCGATCGTGTCGACTGGCATGCGGCGGCCGGTTCATCCCCACGCGAGTGGGGAATGCTAGTTGGTTGTGATTGCTCGCTCGCGCTAGTCCGGTTCATCCCCACGCGAGTGGGGAATGCTAGATTCCTTAATGGGGGGCCTAGCTATCACGCGGTTCATCCCCACGCGAGTGGGGAATGCTTATTGTCTATGATCTGGCATGCATGCCCCGTCGGTTCATCCCCACGCGAGTGGGGAATGCCCGTTTGGACAGTGCGAGAGGCAAACGCGATCCGGTTCATCCCCACGCGAGTGGGGAATGCTTCGCGGGCGTCGTTCTGTGCGTATTGTGTCACGGTTCATCCCCACGCGAGTGGGGAATGCCTTGTTTTGGGGAGGTCGAATTGCTCGCAGAGCGGTTCATCCCCACGCGAGTGGGGAATGCCTTGTTTTGGGGAGGTCGAATTGCTCGCAGAGCGGTTCATCCCCACGCGAGTGGGGAATGCCGATTGAAATAAAACGGGGTAAAAATTCCGGCCGGTTCATCCCCACGCGAGTGGGGAATGCTATTCGCCAGCGAGCAGGCGATTGCGCCAAGTCGGTTCATCCCCACGCGAGTGGGGAATGCTTTTTAGCACCAGCAAAACAAAGAATTTTTTCCGGTTCATCCCCACGCGAGTGGGGAATGCTTTACGCGGTATCGCCTGAACAGGGCACCGCCCGGTTCATCCCCACGCGAGTGGGGAATGCACGGTGAAGTGTCTCCTCGTGTTGGGGAGGCACGGTTCATCCCCACGCGAGTGGGGAATGCGCTTATGTCTTGCAGACGGCTTTGCGAAAATACGGTTCATCCCCACGCGAGTGGGGAATGCGCGTGTTTGCTCTCGTCCTGGGTGTTCGCAAGCGGTTCATCCCCACGCGAGTGGGGAATGCTACACGCAAAGCGAATTAGCCTATGAACTAGGCGGTTCATCCCCACGCGAGTGGGGAATGCGCAACTCGTTATCATCTCCAGCATCCATCTCGCGGTTCATCCCCACGCGAGTGGGGAATGCGTTTGTCTTGATGGGTTAAAATGGTGATTCTTCGGTTCATCCCCACGCGAGTGGGGAATGCCGAATAATATCGGTGCACCGTCTCTTTGTTGCCGGTTCATCCCCACGCGAGTGGGGAATGCGATATAGAGAGCACAATACCACAGCAAAATTACGGTTCATCCCCACGCGAGTGGGGAATGCTGTTCTCCGCATACCAAGTCGTAAAATCCTCGCGGTTCATCCCCACGCGAGTGGGGAATGCGCGTTGTGCTCTGCGTTGGCCCCGAGTGCGCACGGTTCATCCCCACGCGAGTGGGGAATGCGTAGTTTTACACTCAATTTAGAAAGAGCTAACCGGTTCATCCCCACGCGAGTGGGGAATGCGCCAATTCCTCAGCCTCTAAGAGCTCCACCTGCGGTTCATCCCCACGCGAGTGGGGAATGCTTCCTCCTCCTCAGCCTTCAGCTCGTTCTCGACGGTTCATCCCCACGCGAGTGGGGAATGCTAGCCCGGGCTATTCACGTTTCCACTACTCACCGGTTCATCCCCACGCGAGTGGGGAATGCACACACATCATGGAAAAATACCTCGAACACATCGGTTCATCCCCACGCGAGTGGGGAATGCGGGGCCGTCGCGGTCGGCAACGATGCCGCCGACGGTTCATCCCCACGCGAGTGGGGAATGCGCTGCGCGAGGAGAGGTTGAAGCACTGGTGGGCGGTTCATCCCCACGCGAGTGGGGAATGCGAACAGCTAAATCACCGATCCAAGACAAGAGACGGTTCATCCCCACGCGAGTGGGGAATGCAACACTAGGGAGATGCACTCAGAAGCCGCCCGCGGTTCATCCCCACGCGAGTGGGGAATGC